>JAFIGE010000143.1 GCA_020831585.1 Opitutales bacterium
TCGTGGAGGCGGATACGGCGGCGCAAAGGATGGTGGCGGCGTATATCGATTTAAATCCGGTGCGGGCAGGATTGGTGGAGGACGCGGGCGACTATGCTTTCAGCGGGTTCGGTGAGGCTTGCGGGGGTGGCTCGGCTGCGCGTCGGGGAATCGCGCGGATCGAGGGCAAGATGACCTGGACAACCCAATGGCACGAGCGCTACCGGGCGCGGTTGTGCAGCCGGATGGGGCCGGGCGCACGGCCTGGCCGGGTAAACCGGCCGCCTGCCGGAGAGGCGGAGGGCGAAGGTGTGCAAGCGGTCGATTTCTCCGAGGGATCGGGGCTTCTCTCAAAGATCCGCGCTTTCAGCGAGAGCTGGGTGGTCGGGTCGGTTGCGTGGGTGGAGAGCTTTTGCTCCGCCAATGGTTGGCTGGGCTTCCGCAGGGGAAGGAAACCCAAACCGCTCGCAGAGGACGGCGGGGCGGATTTCACCGGGATCGCGGCGGCCGCAAAGCGACACTGAACCCGACCACCCTCCAAGAAAGCGTCGAGTCAACCCAGGCTCCCTACCTCCTTGCAAATCCCTGCCCGATCAGCGAGGCGGAGGAAGGTATCCGCACCGAAAGAATCGCCGGTGTTTTGGGGATCGGATGAGCCACAGCGCAGACGAGCGCTTCCCACCCCCCCCGCACGGCTACGGCTCAAAACGCGCGCTCGTAGGTACCGTCGGGGCGCTTGGCGACCGCACCCTTCATCTCGAGCATGAGGAGAGCGGCATTGACGGTAAAGGAGGCTAGGCCAGTGCGATCGCAAATATGATCCGGGTGAAGCGCATCGCCGCCAAGGAGGGGTTCGAGAACAGCCTTCTCCTCATCGGCGAGGTTGGCCGGGGGTCCGCTGACGGGTGCCCGCAGACGGCTGCCGCCGGTATCGTTAAAGGGCAATTCGGCCTGGCGGAAATCGAGATCTTCGAGGACATCGGCCACCGAGGTAACCAGGGTGGCTCCGTCGCGAATAAGGCGGTGGCAGCCCAGTGACGTTTCCATATCGACCCTTCCCGGGACCGCCATAACAGTCCGGCCTTGTTCCCCAGCAAAGCGCGCCGTGATGAGGCTGCCCCCGCTCGCCCCGGATTCGATAACGATCACTGCTTCGCACATGCCGGCAACGATTCGATTGCGCTGGGGAAAGGTTTGGCGGTCGGCGACCCGCCCGAAATAAAACTCGCTCATTATCGCGCCTTCGGCCCGCATCCGCCGGAAGAGGGCGGCGTTTTCTCGCGGATAAACGATGTTGAGCCCGTTACCGAGAACGCCGATGGTGTTGCCCCCGGCGTCGAGGGCGGCACTGTGCGCCTCGGCGTCGACCCCGGCGGCGAGCCCGCTGACAATCGTGAGTCCGGCTTCGGCAAGACCCCCGGCGAGGGTGCGGGTGAGCTTGCGACCGTAGGCGGAGGGCCGGCGGGTGCCCACAATGGCCACAGCGCGCGCACCGGCGAGAGCCGGACCGGTGCAGTAGAGCCCTACGGGCGCGTCGTGGATTTGGCGAAGTAGAACGGGATAGGCGGGGGCATCTTCCGTCAGGTAAACGGCGTTTTCCCTCTCCAAAAATGCCTCCTGACGGGCGAGATCAAAGTGGCGTTCCCAGTGCAGGAGGCTTTCCGCACGCTTGCTTCCGCAAATTGGAAGCAGGGAAGCGACATCGGCTTCCAGGGCGGCCACGGCCGAACCGGCAAACGCATCAAGGAGGTGGCGGATAGAGACCGGACCCCAGTCGGGGAGTCCGCTCAGAATCATGCGCGCCTGCCGCTCCCCGAGGCGCATGGCGGCTCAGCGGGCGGGATGCCGAAGAACGGGGCCGATCCGCTCCAGAAGTTCGCCCGCAGTGACGGCGACCATTCCCTTGTCCGCTGCCAAATGGTCGGCGGCGGCGGCATGCCAGGACACGGCGGTGCGCATGGCGCGCCAGGGATCTTGAGGATCAGCGGAGAAAAGGCCGGCAACCATCCCGGTGAGGATGTCGCCGGTGCCTCCGCGGGAAAGCACAGGGCCGCCGCCAACGCTCGCTTCGAGGCGATGACCGTCCGTGATCCAGGTAATGGGTCCCTTGAGGATACCGTGGACGCGGTGACGACGGCAGAACTCAACGAAGAGGCCCGCGGGATCGTCGATTTGGCGTTGCCCCAAGAGGCGCTGAAACTCGCCCATGTGTGGCGTGACGATGACGGGGCCAGCCCCGTCGGGACGGCCCAGGACGGCCGAGACCACGTCCGGTGTCAGGGCACTGGCATCGAGAACGAGCGGTTTGGGCAGCTCGCGCACAAGGCGGGAAAGGATATAAACGTTATTGCGTTCGACGAAGAGGCCCGGTCCCACGGCGACCGCTCCACAGGGCCGGGCACCGCTGATCATGACCCGCAAGGTATCGGCATCGAAGAGCCCGCCCGGTCGCACGGGGAAGGGGGGCCACATCGCTTCGGGTGCGGCCCCTGCGAGGGAGGGGCCGAGGTCGCCGGGAGTGAGAGTGGTGACGAGGCCGGTCCCCACGCGCAGGGCACCGCGGGTGGTCAGAACCGCCGCGCCGGGCATCCCCAAAGAACCGGCCACGATAAGGAGATGGCCGTACTGGTGCTTGTTGCTTTGCACCCGGCGCGGGCGCTGCAAACGGCGGAAGGCATCGGGGCGAAGGAGGCTCGGGTTCGTCTCGGGTTTGGTTTCCACCCCGTCGAAGAAGCCGAGATCGATGAGGCGGATACGGCCCACGTAATCCTGGTGAACGTCCTCAAAGAGGGGGGCCTTTGCCACGCCTGTGGCGTAGGTGATATCGGCGCGAAAAACCATCGCTCCATCGCGGTCGCCCACACCGGAGGGGAGGTCCACGGCGGCACGGAAAGTTATCGAGGGGTAGGCGTTCACGGCCTCCACGGCTTTCGCCAGAGGCACGCGCATGGGAGCTTGAAAGCGAAGCCCAAGCAACCCGTCGATCGCCACATCAAACCCCGGTCGTCCGCCGGTTTCCAGAGCCGCTTGGATATCCTCCGTCACCAGCCGGACACACCCGGTTCCTTCGAGGGCACCGAGAGCGGAAAGGACGGCAGGCTTGAGCTCAGCGCGGGGGCGGCCGGTAAATACGGTTACGGCACTACCGGGGAGGGACGCGCACAGATGGCGCGCGGCGATCAGGGCGTCTGCCCCGTTGTGGCCTTTCCCTGTCAGGACGAGTATCCGCAGCGACTCCGGAAGCGATTGAAATTGCGGAAAATCACGGAGAATGGCGGAGGCGATTCCCTCCCCGGCTGCTTCCATCGCGGCGTTTTCAGAGGCGGGGTCCCCCTTGAATCGGGTTTCCTCCAGTCGGAGCGCCTCAGCGCAGGAGAGAATCGGCAACAGTTCGGGCATAGGATCAAAATTATTTCAAAAGAAGGGCAACGGCATGACCATAAACGGCGGTGTGCGCAAGCGATAAGAGGACGCCGCTACCGCCGAGCGAATGCAAGAGAGCGCGCCCCTTTTCATCGAGGTGGACAATGGGCTCGCCCCGCTCTCCCTTGCGCACCTCAATGCTGCGCCAGCCGAGTTCGGCCCCGATACCCGTTGTAAAGGCTTTGGACACGGCCTCCTTGGCGGCAAAGCGGGCTGCCAAGTGCGGGGTGGGGTTTTTCATCTGCATACAGTAGCTGCGTTCGGCAGGCGTGTAGACCCGGTCGAGGAAACGGTCCCCTTGCCGTTCCAAAACCTTGGCCACGCGGGCGCACTCAATCAAATCCGTGCCCAAACCAATGACCGTTCCCCCTGGCGGTAGAGTGATTTGCATTTGCGGCGCAGGGCTTACTGTTCGGGCTGAATGAGGCGCTTCATTTCCCGCACGGCGGCGTCTACACCGGTGAAGAGAGACCGGCTCACAATGCTGTGTCCGATGTTCATTTCGTTGATATGGGGAAGATCACGGACGTGGCGAACATTGGTATAATTGATTCCATGGCCGATGTTCACGCCGATCCCCGCCTCATGGCCAAGGATGGCCGCTTTGCGCAGACGTTCGATCTCGGAGGCGCGCGCGGAGAGATCGTAGTAGGCGTTCGCGAAGGCCCCCGTGTGCAGTTCGATATAGGGGCACTTGATCGCAGCGGCCGCTTCGATTTGCTCCGGCTCGGGATCGATAAACAGACTCACGGCAATTTCCAGGGCGGCCAGCTCAGCGGTGAGCCCGGCCAGCTCCGCCCGCAGCGCCACGGCATTGAGACCGCCTTCGGTGGTCACTTCCTCACGGCTCTCCGGAACCACACATACATGGGCTGGCCGGATTTCGCGGGCGAAAGCGATCATGTCGGCTGTGCAGGCCATTTCCATGTTCAGGGGCACTTGGAGCACGGCGCGGAGGCGGCGCACATCGTCCCGCCGGATGTGACGCGCATCTTCGCGGGGATGAATTGTGATGGAGTCGGCCCCAGCCTTTTCGGCATAGAGCGCGAAGGTTACCGGATCGGGCTCGATCACGCCGCCGCAAGTCCCTCCATGAGCGCGGAAGCGGGCTTCGCGGAGCGTGGCGGAGTGATCAATATTGACCCCAAGGAGAATGGATGACGCAGCCATGCGAAAGACAGAGTCAGGGGTTTAGCCCGGGGGCAAGGAATTTGCACGCCTTCACTCGTCAGGCAAAGCGCGGAGCGAGGGTCTTGTAGGCTTCCAGGAGCGTGGCCTCCGTCGTCGCCCAGTCTATACAGGGGTCCGTGATCGACTGTCCGTAGGTTAGCTCAGAGGCCGGACGGGGGAAGGATTGGGCACCCTCGATCAGGTTGCTTTCCACCATCGCCCCAATCACGGCAGACTCGGGGTCGAGCGACTGATTTACGAGGGAAGCGAAGACCGCCGGCTGCTTGCGGGGATCTTTGTCGCTGTTGGCATGGGCACAGTCGATCATCACGGCGGGAATGCAGTCGGCCTTTTTCAGCGCGGTCACGGTCCCTTTCACGTGGCTCGCGGAAAAGTTGGGGCCGTCCTCCCCGCCCCGCAAAATAATATGGCAGTGGGGATTGCCGCGGGTGGTCACGGCACTGGCAAGACCCTGGTGACTGATGCCGAGGAAAGTCTGCGGCTGCGAAGCGGCGCGGATGGCATTGATCGCCACCGAGATGCTGCCGCTGGTGGCATTCTTGAAACCGAGGGGCATGGAAAGTCCGCTCGCCATCTGCCGGTGGGTCTGCGACTCCGTCGTGCGGGCGCCCACGGCGGACCAGCAAATCAGGTCGGCGATGTATTGCGGCGTGATCGGATCGAGGAGTTCGGTGGCCGTGGGCAGACCGAGCCGCAGCACTTCGAGCAGAAAGGTGCGCGCCATCTTCAGCCCTGCGGGGATGTCGCAGCTGCCGTCCAGATGCGGGTCCATAATCAGACCCTTCCATCCCACGGTGGTGCGTGGCTTTTCAAAATAGACGCGCATGACCAGGTGAAGGCGGTCTCCCACTTTTTTCGAAAGCTCGGCGAGCCGCCGGGCATACTCCAAGCCCGCGCGGGTATCGTGAATCGAGCAGGGCCCGATAACGACCATGAGCCGCCTGTCGTCGCCGAAGATAATTCGCTGAAGGGTTTGCCGCGCTTCGTAGACAAAGTCGGCCACCGCCGCCTCCCGCACAATCTCCCGGGCAAGGTATTCAGGCGCGGGCAGGACGGCGGAATCGACAATGTTGACATCCGAAATTCGGTGGGGGGAGGCACTCATAGGGTGAGGTAATGGATCGGGTTGATGGGAAAAAGCCGGGCAAACATGCACAGAAAAGCCCGCAGAGCATGGGCTCCCCGCCCCGATGGGCAAGATCAACCTTAGCCAAAGCAGACACAGGAATTCGGGCGCACAGGTTGCAATCGGAGGGAGTTCCGCCAACCCTTTTTCCCATGGATAGACACAGCGAACCGGTTCTCTCTCACGAACTTCCCTTCGACTCATATGCCGCTCCGGCTGAGGCCGGGGCCTCCCAACCAGATCATCACCCGGACCGGCGGCGGTTCCTGCAAATGGGCGGATTGGCCGGTCTGGCGACATTGGGTCTTGGGGGCATGATGGCTCCCGGGCGTTTGAGTGCCCACAACCATGGAGGCAACGCACCCGAGAGCGGAGCGGTCCCGTCAATATTTGAGGTGCCTCTCCGGAGCGATGGTAGCTATGCCTTGCCCTCCCTGCCCTACCCGCATGATGCCCTGGAACCCTACATCGATGCGGAAACCATGCGCCTGCACAGCGGGCCGCACTGGAATGCCGCGCGGGTGGGCCTGAACCAAGCACTCGAAAAAATGGCCGAAATCCGCGAATCGGGGGCAATTCGGGATTATGATTTTTTGCCGCACTGGCAGCGCGTCCTTGCCTTTAATGGAGCCAGCTACTTCCTCCACCTGATCTTTTTCGGAAACATGGCTCCGGCCGGAACCTCCGAACCCAGCGAGGCTCTCAAGGAGAAGATTTCGCGCGACTTTGGCAGTGTGGATCAAATGAAAGCCCACTTCACGCGGGCCGCGCTCACCGTGGAGGGCTGCGGCTGGTGCATCCTGGGCTACCAGCCCATGGGCGACCGGATGGTCATTTTGCAGGTGGAAAAACACCAGAACCACACCCTCTGGTCCATCATTCCCATCCTCACACTGGATGTATGGGAACACGCGCACTATCTCAAATACCAGAACCGGCGCGGAGCCTATATCGATGCCTTCTGGAACGTCGTGAACTGGCAGAACATGGAAGAGCGGCTGATCGCTGCCCGGAAGGTGGCCGGTCACTCAGCCTAACAGAAGCAAATCAGTGCCCACGGTCGCTCTCTTGGCGCTGCATGGCTTTGGTGGCACGGGTGCCGACTTTGAACCCGTCGTGCAGGCAACCTCCCCTTCGCACCTGCAATGGGCCACCCCGGACCTTCCTGCCCACGGGTCATTCCAGATCTCCCGCTCCGAGCTCCCCAATCTCTCATTCTCTCTCACTGATGCCTTTGTGACGGAAGCCTTCAGCCGTTTGGCGGCTGACCAGCGATGGCTTCTGGGGTATTCCATGGGTGGACGTATCGCCTTGCACGCGGTCTGCTCCGGCTCCGTGAAACCGGACCGCCTGATCCTCATTGGGGCATCCCCCGGCTTGGAATGCCCACGGGAGCGCGCCTCCCGGCTGGATCTCGAAGAAGCATGGGCGACCAGAGTGGAACGCGAAGGCATGGCCCGCTTTGCCGAATTCTGGACCACTCTGCCCATTATTCAATCCCAGGAAGCCATTCCGGAACCCACCCGTTCCCTGATACAGCGCCGGCGAGCCGAGCAAAACCCGGCAAACATCGCCCAAGTCCTGCGCTCTCTTGGCACCGGCCGCATGCCCTCCCTCTGGCCCGCACTCGCCCGGATCACCTGCCCGACAGACCTGTTTACGGGCGCACGGGACGGGAAGTTTGCCCGAATTGCGCAAAGGATGCTTCCCCATCTCATCAAAGGTCGGCACATGGAGATCAGTCATGCCGGCCACACCGCCCATCTTGAGAACCCAACCGAATTTGCCCACCATTTGATGCAGTGAGGTCGCCCGTGGGGCGAACCGGCAAAGGAAAAAAGGGCTTGAGGGAAAAGGGTGCCGGGTGCTCTCAATGCACCGCAAAGGGCAGCTCGCCCGTCGCAATTTCTGCGGTGAGGCGGCGGTGCCAGTCAACATCGCGCCACATACCGTGAAACTGGGGAGCGCAGAAGTTGCTCGTTCCCACAGCTGCCCAACGTCCGGTGGCGACGGCTCGGCGCGTGCCGATCTCGCAGAGTTCCTTGATATAACCCCAATCGAGGAGCGGCCAATCTTTGTAGTCCACCAGCCCCCAGCACTCCGTCGTCACAAGGGGTTTCCCCTGTTGTGCGGACCAGCGAGCCACCTGCTCGATTCTGGCCCCCAACTGCCCCTGCCAGTACTCTGGATCCGCCCGGTAAAGGGGCTCGGCGAAGCGAACGATCCGGTCAAACCCCTCCGAACTGAAACGTTGATAGGTGTAGCCGAGGCGATCATAAAAGTCGCTTGAATTGGCCATCCAGACGTGGGGTTCGAGCAAATCCATGAACCCGAGGTCGGCGTCCTCCCAACCCGGTGGATAGTTCGAGAAAGAGAAGCAGTAGCTCAGGTCGGGAAAGGCTTGGCGGCCCCGGTCGAGGGCTTCGCGCATCCACTGCATGGAGCGGGGCGAGGTCCAGTCGCCCTCGCTGCCATCGTTGCGGAAAAAGGGAGCCCAGCATTCTTGCGGCCACTCATTGCAATAATCCACAAAGAGAATCGCGTCGAGCAACCCTTCCGCCGCTATACTTTGCAGGGTGCGGTTCCAGATCTCGGCCAGGCGCGCCGGACTCGGGATCTGCTTGCGCCACTGCTCCGGATCTTCGCGGAACCAAGTGGAGAGAGCCACCTTGATTCCGCGGGCCGCGCACTTGCGAATAAACTCGTTCAGGAGCGGCTGAATACGCACCCGGGTGCGCGCCGGACTGCCCCAATCCTGTTGGTCCCAGCACGGGAGCAACTCCCACTCCCGGTGAGGATCAATGGCCACCAGATGCGGATAAGCATCAATCCGCACGGCGTTGTAACCTCGGGCGATAAGGGCATCGAGCGAGCTGTCCCAATCTTCCTGCCCCGCGCCGGGCCAACGCCGTTCAAGCCAGGAAAAATCCCACATCGTGATGGCGAGCGGGTGTTGGATATCGGTTATGAACATAGCTACCGGGCGAGCAGATGAAAAAATGTGCTCGTCGTCCAGGTGTAAGTGGGGTCGCGCAAGGCCCGCCCTTCGGTGGCGTGAAAATTCTCGGGAAAACCGGCCCGCGCACACAGGTTGAGGAAGCGGTGACGGATGGTCTCGGCCTCGGCCGCATAGCCCCCTTCCTGCAATCCGCTGAAGACAAGGAGTGTCGGCGGTGCCCAAATCGGTCCGCGCCAGTAACCCTCGGGCGAGTAAAAGGGGGAACGCAGCGACTCGGTCGCCAGTCCCCAGTCGGTGAGAAAACGGCCGGGTCGCATGAGCGACTGCACCAACGGCTCCAGAACATCCGGCGGCAGCCGCCGACCGAGGACCAACGGCATGAAGTTGATCAGGCTGTCTCCGGGCGCCGGCGTCCGTCCGTCCCCTTTGAGCGAGACAAACTGCCCTTTTTCCGGGTCCCACAAGCGCTCGATCATCCGCTCAAGCAGAGCCTTGCCGCGTCTCTCCCATTCGCGCGCCGCCCTTTCCTTTCCAAGCAGTTCGGCCACGGTCCCGAGCACCTCCATTTGAATGACCAGATAAGCGCTGAGGTCGGGCGTGGTGACCGGTGGACGTTCGTCGAAGACAGACGCATTGTCCCATCCGGTGTCGTTTCCATGAAAGGCCGCCGGCAGGCCATCACCATCGTGGTCGCGGAAGCGGAACCACCACTCGGTAAAGGCCGCCAGGGGCTCGTAGACCTGCTGGAGCTTGCCCATCCCCACCCAATCGGTCTCCCGCATGAGCTTGCCAAGCGCCCACCCGTGCACAGGCGGCTTGGCATCCATCCAGTGGAGTTCGGCATTATTGAAGGAGGCGGGTAACTGGCCCTGCGGCGATTGATGCGCAAAGGCCAGCATCATCTGATCCCACGCCAACTCGGGATCGCTGCTCGCCAAACCGAGAACGTTGAAGCAATTGTCCCACGTCCAGTAGTTCGTCATCTTGTATTTCGACATCAACAGGGCCTCCCGGGTGAAGTGGCCCGACGGCCCGACAATACAGGATTGGTTGATATAGGCGGCCAGAGCGCGCGCCTCGCGGAGCGGTTCCGGCGCACAGATCTGCTTGGCCAACCACGCCTCCCAATCCGCCGAGCGCGCGGCCCGGCAGCTATCGAAGCCGGCCCCTACAGCTGTCGAACTTTCCGGCGACCAACTCCCTTGGAACTCCTCCAGGCTCAGCTCCGCCATCCCCGCCGCGCCCGAAGGTCGCACCTCGATCCGCAGAGACGGACAGCGCACCCGCTCCCAAGGCGCATCGACCCACACTTCGCCGGACAACTGCCGCAGGGCGAAACGGGATTTGTTCAGGTAGCTGCTCAGCAGCCACACACCCGGATTTCGCTCGATGATGCAATCAAAAGGACGCCACTCCGCCCGAACCAGGCGCAGTCCCACCCCCCGACAGCGAAAACGCAACACCGCCGGATTCTCAAAGACGATATCGATCCCGGCACCCGCCTCCGTTTCGAGGTGCAGGGAGACCGGCGTGAGACGCTCGCTAACGGGAGCATCTGTAATCGCTTCGATACGCAAAACGTCCCGCACGTCGGCTTCTCCCCGCACGGTGCAAAGGTAAAGACCTTCGGGAAGCGAAGTGCCGTCGCCCAACTTACGCAGGATCGGATGCGTGAGCGTCAGGTAACTGCCACGTGTGCTGAACGGGGTCGTGCGGATATTGAACATAAGCAAATACTCCGATAAAAAAGCCAAATGATCACGAAAACAAAAAAGGTCGCCAACAACCGGAACACACAAGCCAACCGAAACCCGACGCTCCAAAGAAATTGAAACTCAGGGGATTGAAAAATCGAGGATGCGCGCGCCAACCCAACCAAACAAACACCGGGCCCAGCAAAGAGGACGCGCAAACCCCGGACGTTGAAAGTGAGGATAGATCGAAGCCATTCATGGGCAATTCGGTGATGGTTCTTGGAATGGGTGTTCACGATAGCCGGTCATCAGCCCGCATTATATGGCCTTTTCCGTGAATAACTTTTGATTTTGCGTAACCACTCAATCTGTCTGCTGCATCCATCCATAGGGAAAACCCAAAAGCTTCCGGCCCGCTCCTATCTAGTCCCTCACTTCCCCAGCGCTTTTTACATGTTCAGAATATTAAGGTCGACAAGCCAGAGGATGCCGTTGGAATGGAAGATGAGCAGAATTTTTCGTCCTCGATTATGATTTCCGCGCTTGGCTTGCCACCACCTTATCCCGAGGGTGGCGCGTCGTCGTGTCGCGTCCATGGACACTATAGACGGTTTGGACAAAGGAATCAGCGAGGGCTGTGAAGTCGCGGCGGTTCACTTCCTCCAGGGTCTGAGCGAGGCTTTTCGGGAACGGGTCGCCGCCAAAAAATACGCCGAAGAGCCCGCAGGCCATTATTCCCGCGATGGAGTCGCAGTCGCGTCGGTAGCAGACGGAGGCGCGCAGGGTCTTCAGGAAATCTCCGTTACTGTATCTGAAGGCCGCCAGCGCGACGGCGGCCGCTTCCTGGTAGGCGGCTTCCGTTTGTCCGGCGTTCATGGCCCCGGCCGGCGTGATCGATATGGCGACACCGCAGTTGACCCTGTTGCCAATGCCGGCACTGCGCGGCTCGGCGTTGCTGTAGACGAGGCGGAACAACGGAAGCTTCTCCGGGACCCAGAAACGTATTCTGCCT
Source organism: Opitutales bacterium (assembly GCA_020831585.1). GTDB lineage: Bacteria > Verrucomicrobiota > Verrucomicrobiia > Opitutales > Oceanipulchritudinaceae > JAFIGE01. The sequence goes on from JAFIGE010000143.1 coordinate 11,385, forward strand.
GATTCGCGCGACCTTTGCCGTAGCTCAGTTGTTTTTTCTGATGTGCATTTTGTTTTACAGAACGTCTCTTCCGGCTTGGGCAAGTCGGGATCTTCAGCAAGATTGGCCGGGAAATTTTCTATGATCGCCCCCGGGGACCCTATCAGTCTTCTCATCCTCAGTGCGGATGCAGCCCGCAACTTCACCCACGGAAAAAGCGGGGTGGGACCAAAAGTGCGGGGATTTTGTTGGAAAACCGGCTTTACCCAGGATCGCATAAATGCGGGACGCTTACAAGCCGCCGATGCAGCCCCCGCGATCTCAATCACACCCTGTGCCGGTGAGCCGGGCGGGTGATCAATCGGTGTTTGCCATGCGGCTTGTTTTTGGCGTCCTTTCCCCCTGCGCTTTCTCCTTGTATGCAATCCCCCAGAATGAGTGATGCGGCGAAGATCCGGCGGATCGGTGTCGTTGTTCCGGCTCACATCGAGTTGGCCAGGTCTATTCTGCACGGAGTCCGGTCTTTCTGCATGGCCCATCCCGGGGTCTCCATGAATTTGATTTCAGCCAGTCCCAATTGGGAGGAGCTGGCCCGGCACCGGCATTCCACGGATTGCATCGTCGCCCATATCTCTTGTCCTGAAACGATCCGTCTCCTCAGCGGAATCACCCCGCATGTCGTGGTCACCTCCAACCGCATGGCTCTCGATGGCGTCGGCCGCGTGATCAACGACGATCCAGCGGTCGGGCGCATGGGGGCGGAATACTTTTTGCGACGCGGGTTTCGCACCCTCGCTTTTCTGCAGGCGGAGGGCGTGGACGGGCTCTCTCCCGCTTTCTTCCAGTTTGCCGTGGAGCGGGAAAAGGGGTTTTTGGAGGCGGCTGCCAAGGGCGGAGCCACTGTGCACCTCTTTGCCCGGCATAGTCAGGAGCGGTCGCCTGAGCTGGTGGAGAAACTCCTCGCGCTCCCCAAACCGGTGGGCGTTATGACCAGTAGTGATCTGCACGCGCGGTGGTTAATCGAAGCGATGGAGGATCCCCGGAAGCTCGTTCCGCAAAGGCTGTCGATTCTTGGCGTGGATAATGATTCCCTGGAGAACGTGCTGAGCCCTCTGACGATCTCGTCGGTTTGCCCCTCGGGCAAACGCATCGGCTACGAGGCCGCCGCGCTCGGGATTCGTCTGGTCGAGGGCGCACCCACTCCCGATCAGCCCATGTCGATCGGGCCCGTGCGGATTGTCACCCGCCAGACAACGAGTATTTTCGCCGTGAGCGATCCATTGGTCTTGAAGGCTCTACGCATCATCGGCGAGCGGCACGGGGAAGCCTTTCATACCACGGATCTCGTGCAAAGTTTGGGTACCTCCAGGCGGACATTGGAACTTCACTTCCGGAAATACCTCGGCAGCACCCCGGCCAAGGAACTCCTCCATGCCCGAATCCAGCGAGTAACCGAGCTTCTTGCCACCACAAGTCTCAGCATCAAGGAGATCGCCTATCTCTCGGGATTCAGTGAACCCCGTCTGCTATCGCGCTGCTTTTTGCAAATGACGGGGGAGCGGCCATCCGCCTATCGGGAGCGAATCCTTGGAGAGGCCGCTGAGACAAGCCACTCCTGAAACCTTCGCTCTTCCCGCCTCCGATCAAAAGTTACGGGTTGAATTTTTGTTGAGTTGGCACACCGCGCTTGGCCTGGAAATAGGCAATTGGACGCATCAGCGTCGTTTTGCGGCGGTTGCGACCTTCGAGAGGTTCGCCCCGCCGTCCTCCACGACCGGTTTGGCCTTCCTTCCCCTCCGAAAGCCCAACCAGCCGTTGGCTGCGCAGAAGCTCTCCACCCACGCAACCGACCCGACCACCCAGCCCTCACTGAAGGCGCGAATCTTTGAGAGAAGCTCCGCCCCCTCGTTTACAGGGGCTCCTTTTCTGTTTTCACCCTCCGTCTCCCGGGAAGCGTTCCGGTCGTCTTGCCGACGAGGCCGCGCCCCCGGACCCATCCGGCAGCATAAGCGTGCCCGGTAGCGCCCGTGCCATTGGGTTGTCCAGGACGTCTTGCCCTCGATCCGGGCGATCCCCCGCCGCGCTGCCGAACTACCCGTGCAGGCCTCCCCAAAACCACTGAAAGCATAGTCGCCCGCGTCCTCCACCAGACCCGCCCGCACCGGGTTCAAGTCAATATACGCCGCCACCATCCTCTGCGCCTCCGTATCCGCCTCCACGATTACACTGCGGAAACGCTCCGCCCAGAACGTGCCGACCGTCCCTCGCTTCCGGTTATACCAGAAGGTAAAGCGCGTCTTCACCTCCCGCATGAAGACGGAGACCTCCCCCATCCGCGCCTTCAAGCGTCGCCGGATGCCCTCCGCGGAGTCCCCGTTCTTCTTCAGAATGACCTCCAGATCATCCGCATCCAGCCCCAGCGAAGCACACCGCGTCCCCCCATAGAGCGCCCGAAACCGCGCCACCAGCCCTGCGTCGTCGAGGGTTTCCGTCTCCTTCGGATCCAGCCGTACGAAGATGTGAAAGTGATTCGCCAAGAAGCAATACGTCAGCACCTCCATCCCC
>JAFIGE010000144.1 GCA_020831585.1 Opitutales bacterium
CGAGATACCTACGCACTCAACTCATCCCGGCAAGAAAAATATGACCTGGTATAATGCTTTGATTGCAAGTGACCACGTGAGAGGGGGCGGGTTAGTCGGCGAGGGTTCGGAGGGCGGCTTCCTGGGCGATGCGGGCAATGGCCTCTTCCGGAGTGGTCGTTCCTTCGTGGGCCTTGCGGAAGCGGCTGCGGATGGTGACCTTGCCTTCAGCGACTTCATTTTTGCCAATCACGAGCATGTAGGGGACTTTTTCGAGTTCTGCCCGGCGTACCTTTGCACCGAATTTATCGGAGTGCCTATCGACAGAACACCGTAGCCCGGTGGCACGGAGGGATTTTTCAACCTCGCCGGCGTAGACCATCTGGTCGTCGGTGATGGGGAGGACCCGGACTTGCTCAGGTGCGAGCCAGACGGGGAAATTGCCGGCAAAGTGCTCGATGAGGACGCCTGTGAAGCGTTCCATTGAGCCGAAGGGAGCGCGGTGGATCATGACCGGGTAGTGGTCCTTGTTGTCCGCTCCAACGTAACTGAGGTTGAAGCGTCGCGGGAGGTTATAGTCTACTTGTACTGTGCCAAGCTGCCACTCGCGTCCGATGACGTCTTTGACGACGAAGTCGATTTTCGGGCCGTAGAAGGCGGCTTCACCCGGTTCCTCCGCATAGGGTACGCCAAGGGTTTTGACGGCTTCGCGGAGAGCTGCTTCGGCTTTGTCCCAGAGGGCCGCGTCACCGGTGAATTTGCTCGAATCGGGGTCGCGGAGGCCGACCCGGACGCGATAATCCTTCATGCCAAGGGTATCGAAGACGACTTTTACGAGCGCGAGGCAGCCCTGCACCTCCTGGCCCACTTGATCTTCGGTGCAGAAGATGTGGGCGTCGTCTTGAGTGAAGCCGCGCACGCGGGTCATACCGTTGAGTTCTCCGGACTGCTCCCATCGGTAGACGGTGCCAAACTCGGCCAGGCGCACAGGCAGGTCGCGATAGCTGTGGGGTTGGCTATCAAAGATCTTGATGTGCATGGGGCAGTTCATGGGCTTGAGGAGATAGCCGTCGACCTCCCCTTTGTCCAAGCGGTTGCTTAGTTCGGCGCAGGAGCAGCCTTCATGGGCAAGGTTGGCCAGTTCGTCGTGGTCGACCACGGGGCTAAACTGGGACTCACGGTAGTAGGGGAAGTGGCCGCTGGTGCGGTAGAGCCCGAGTTTTCCAATATGCGGTGTGAAGACTTGTTCGTAGCCTTGCTTACGGAGTTCGGAAGCGATAAAGTTTTGTAGCTCCTGTCGGATGATGGCACCGTTTGGTGTCCAGAGGATGAGTCCCTGACCAACGGCTTCATCGATGTGAAAGAGTTTCAGGTCGCGCCCGAGCTTGCGATGGTCGCGCTTTTTGGCCTCTTCGAGTTGCTCGAGGTAGGCGGCAAGCTCATCTTTTGTGGCGAAAGCGGTACCGTAGATTCGCTGGAGTTGTTTGTTTTTTTCATCCCCCCGGTGGTAAGCCCCTGCGATGGAGAGGAGCTTGAAGGCCTTCAGTTTCTTGGAATAGTTGACGTGGGTCCCGGCGCAGAGGTCGACAAACTCGCCGTTGCGGTAAAAGGAAATGGGGTCGCCTTTGGGAATATCGGCGAGGCGTCCGAGTTTGTAGCGCTCCTGGCCGCGTTCGCGGATGAGGACTTCGGCTTCTTCGAGGGTCGTCTCGAATCGTTCAAAGCGCTGGTTTTCAGCGGCCACCTTGCGCATCTCCTCTTCGATTCGGGTGAGGTCGTTGGGTGTGAACTTATGATCGAGGTCAAAGTCGTAATAAAATCCGGTGTCTGTGGGCGGGCCGATGTCGAGCTTGGCCTCGGGGAAAAGACGGAGGACGGCGGTGGCGAGAATATGCGACGCGGAGTGGCGCAGCTCTTCGAGGGGGGACATGGCTTTCATGGAAGGGTTCGGTTGTGAGCCGAAGGTCGAATGGGGGCAAGTGGTTTTCTTGCGAACCGGACGGGTGTCGCGCCAATACTCGTCTGGTGATTAGATTGAATTCGGAAAGCAAGGTAACTTTATTTGCGGCGTAGCTTAGCGACGGCTTGATAAGCGATCTGCGGAGATTGCTGGCATCTCTCTTGGACGACGGGCCAGGAGTGGTCGGTGTAGAGGATGGATTTTTTAACAATGAGGCAGGCGTGCAGACCAGCGAGGGCGCAATTGAGGTTGTAGTTCCTGGATCGTGTTTTGTCTTCGCGCATGCAGTGGTCGCGCACCCAGTGGTTGCGGATCTCACCCCGCCCCAGTGGCCACGGGCCAACTGCCCGAAGCGGCGCGCACACCCCTTCACGGGCTCGTGGCAGGTAATGAAAAAGGCTCTTTGCGGGGTCTCGTCTACTTCGCCGGTGCGTGTGCGGCGGATGACCACGAGGTTGCGGGCCTCGGGCATATTGGCTTCGAGACGATCGAAGGCGTGGACGTTTATGGTGCGTTGGTCAAAGCGACCGTGGGAGGCGTCGGGCTCTTCGGTATGGGTAAAAGGGGGAGCCTTCGCTCTTTCGCACGGCGGCTTGGTAGGCGAGCCGGTTTTCGTCTTTGGGTTGAGTTTTAAGTGTTCAGAACAAAAAATTTGACTTGGAAAAGCGTTTGGTGTTTTGGACGGGGGAAATGAGCAGGTTTTTTTTGCAGGCGGCTACAGTATCCACGGTTGGCGTGCCACCACCTTATTTCGCGGGTGGTGCAGAAAAGGCGGCTGATGGATGAGGAGGCGATGAAAGCGATGCGGCATATCATGCGCTCGCAGGCGGCGTTCGCGGGGATGGAGGTGCTGACGTATTGCTTTATGGCCAATCACTTTCACATCTTCGTGCGGCTGGATCCGAAGGAGACGGAGGATTTGGACGATGCGGGTCTGGTGGCGCGGTTTCGGGCGCTGTATGGGGGGACGCGGTGCGCTTCGCTGGGCGTGGATGCGGATGATCTGGAGGTCATTCTGAAGAAAAACGGAAGCTCGGCAGAGGGCATCCGTCGACGGCTGAAGGCGCGGATGGGGGATGTGTCGGTCTTCATGCGGGAGGTGAAGACGCGGTTTACTCTGTGGTATAATCAGAAGCACGGGACGGTCGGCACGTTCTGGGCGGAGCGTTTCCGCAGTGTAATCGTGGAAGCGGATACGGAGGCGCAAAGGATGGTGGCGGCGTATATCGATTTGAATCCTGTGCGGGCGGGTCTGGTGAAGGATGCGGGCGCATATCGCTTCAGTGGTTTTGGAGAGGCTTGCGCGGGTAGCTCGGCGGCGCGGCGGGGAATCGCCCGGATCGAGGGCAAGATGACTTGGGCGGCCAAATGGCACGAGCGCTACCGGACACGGTTGTGCAGCCGGCTGGGGCCGGGAACGCGGCCTCGCGAGGGAGACCAGAGAACCGCAGCAGCAGGTGCGATCAAGGGAGATAAGGGGTCGGGAGCGGGTGCGGCTGAAGGAACCGGGCTTCTTTCGAAAATCCGCGCTTTCAGCGAGGGCTGGGTGGTGGGGTCGGTTGCCTGGGTGGAGAGTTTCTGTTCGGCCAATGGCTGGCTCGGCTATCAGAGGGGAAAAAAGGTCCAACCGGTGGCGCAGGACGGTTGGGCGGATTTCGCGGAAGTCGCGGTTGTCGTGAAACGCAACTGAAATGCCCTCCGCCCTTTAAATTTGGAAAATCTTCCGGGCTCATCCCGAAGTAACTCTTTAGACCGTCGAAGGTCGCGATTATGGGAGTGTGCAGGTACTACTCCAGCCGCTGCTTCCTGAACGCGGACGGGCTATCTCCGGCGACTGTGAACCCTGCTTTTCCTGCTTAAAAACGGAAACAAATCTGCGGCAAACCGGAAGATGGCAGCGTGATTCGCTGCTATAGTTTAACGGTTCTCGTACCAGAGATGGATTACCCCAACACTCCTTCCCATGAAAAGACCCATACCTCTCCTTACCCTGTTCCATAGTTTTCTCGGCCTCGCTCTAGGTCTCCTCCTTTCCGCGGTCACGGTCAGTGGGAATCCCACCGCCGCCAGCGTCTGGCAGGATTTCGCCGTCAACCCGCACAACCATCAAAACCTTCCCAACAACGCCTTCGCGGGCTATCGGGGTGGCAAGATGCCGATACCGGATGTTCCGGTGGTGGTGAACCTGTTGGACTTTGGGGGCAACGGCAACGGAATCGCCGACAATACGCAGGCATTTCAAAATGCGATTGAGGCGGCATGGATTGCCGGCGGAGGCGCGGTCTACATTCCTGCGGGGGTGTATGTCGTGGACAAAATGATTCACCTCAACAAGAGCGGGGTGGTTTTGCGTGGAGCCGGGCGGGACCAGACAACCATTTTGTTGCACAATGACATGGATCACGCCGTCGGGCCGATGCAAACCGGCGATGGCGGCACGCACTGGTTCTGGCAGGGCGGGATGATCTGGATGGGACCGGCAGCCCAGCTGCGGAGGAATTTCGTTCGCGATGCGATCCACCAGGGAGTGGATATGGGGGTAGATACCGGTTCCTGGTGGCCGGACCAGCCGAGCAATCATGGTCTGGTGGGCAAGCGAATTGCGAATATCACCGGCGAGCACCCGGAAGGCAGCTTCACCGTCACGGTGGACGATGCCTCCGGGCTGCGCGAGGGGGAGTATTTCCGCATGGTATACCGCAACCGGGCCAATACCGGCGACTACGACCTGTATCGCGAAATGGTGGGCCATCCATTGATGCAGAACAACTTTCCTTGGGGGGGGGCCTCGGCGCTCAACAATTTCACACAATGGGTATGGCCGGTGCGCATTGCGCGGATCGATGGAAACCTGATCACCCTCGATCAACCCCTGCGCGTCCGGACTCGGGCGAAGTTTGAGACCGGGTTCGAGACCCTGGGTCTCGTCATCGAGGAAAGCGGGATCGAAGACCTGCGGGTCGAGCTGACCTCCGCGCCCAACCGGTGGGACAGCCACTCACACGAAACCCGGCACAATGCGATCTACCTCACCAAGACGATCAACTGCTGGGTGCGCAATGTGGACATCGTCAATGCGGACAACGGCATCATCACGCGCGCCTCGAAGAACATCGAGCTCCGCAATTTCCGGATTCTGGGAAATGTTCGGCTGCACCATGGCGTCACCCTTGTGCGCGGCCACGACAACCTGGTCACGGAGTTTGTCATGGAGCCGCGGATCTCGCACGGCATCAGCATCGAGGATTTGGCCTCGGGCAATGTCTTCAGCAAGGGTGACATGGGCCTTGGCACGGAGTCCGGCGGGGGCTCTTTTGATTCCCACCGCTACCTGTCTTTCGATATTCTCCGCACCGACATCTACGTGCTCAACAGTGTCGGTCGGCCCGGTGGCAATGCCAACACCGGTCCCCTCAATGGCAGGCGGGTGGTGCACTGGAATATCCGGGGCAACACCGGCACCAACAATGGCGACTATGTGAACATGCCCGATGCGCACAGCCACGGAGCGCTCGTCGGTGTGCAAGGGATCCGTTCCAACGATCCGGCCTGGGGAATGGTTCCGGGAGATAAAGGCAATATCATCGCCGACGAGGGCATCGTTCCGATTTACCCCGACCTGCACCTCAAGCAAAGAGAACTGCGCATGCAAACGGAGCCCTTTATCGAGTTTCAGACGCCCCGTCTTGATTTGATTCCCCCCGGCCCCACCACTCTGAGCGCCGTTGCCAACGGCGGTCCGGGCACCATCCAAAGCGTGGCATTCAAAGTGGACGGAGCGGTGATCCATACCGCGACAAGCGCTCCTTACGCCGCCGCATGGGATCCGCAGCCGGGTGCCTATGAAGTCGAGCTGGTCATGCAGACCACGGATGGAACCTATCGTTCGCCCCGTCGCACGGTCCGGGTGGGCCAGCGAGAGATTATCCAGGACACGGACAGCCGCATGATCTATACCGGTCCCCGTACCGTCGTATCGGACCCCGAGGCACTCGGGGGCACCTACACCACCTTCCGCGGGGATCAAAATGCGCACGTCACCTTCAGCTTCCGCGGCACACGCTTCATGCTTTATGTGCACAACCTGCAGCCGACGCAGCAGCGGATGAATATCTTCATCAACGATATGAGCAATCCGGCGCAGTTCATCAACGTGCGCCGCTTCACGGAACCCCGTTACATGGTTTACGATTCCGGACCTCTGCCCGAAGGCGACTATACGGTGAGGATCGAGCCGCCCTCCCACCAGGTGATGCTCGACTACGTGATCATCGAGAACACGGGTGAGTTTGGCGGGGGACAATTGCCCAACATTCCCGCAGCTCCCTCCGCTCTCCAGGTTACCGGCACCACAGCCTCCCAGGTAGATCTGGCATGGACGGATAACTCGACCAACGAAACCGGTTTCAAGATCGAACGCTCTCCCAACGGCAGCAGCTCCTGGAGCCAAATCGGCACGGTCGCGGCCAATACCACGATATTTACGGATAGCGGCTTATCGGCTTTGACGACATATTATTATCGGGTTCGGGCCTACAATGGTGACGGAGATTCCCCTTTCACGAATGTCGTTAGTGCGACGACGCAAAGTGATGCCGGCCCGGTGGCACCTTCCACTCCTCAGGGATTGCTTGCCCAGGCCTTGAGTAGTTCGCGCATTGACGTGACCTGGGCCGCAAGTTCAGGGAGCCCCGACGGCTACCGCATCGAGCGCTCTCCCAACGGCACCGACTCCTGGATCGAAGTGGGAACCGTTGCTGCGGGGGTGACCCAGTTCAGCAATACCGGACTTCAGCCCGCGACGACCTATCACTACCGGGTCCGCGCCTACAACCAGATCGGCAACTCCGCATACTCCGGCACGGTCAGCGCCACCACGTATGCGGTTGGCGCGGAACCCCAGTTTGTCTTCATGGACACCTTTGCGGACAACGACCGCACGGTGAATCCGGCCTGGTTCATCATCGACGTTCCGACCAATGTCGAAGTGAGTCAATCGGGTGGGGTGCTGTCACTCGGGCGGTTGGCCCCCAACAGCCATACTTACCTCGCCTCCCATTGGTCGGGCACGACCTTGGCTGTGGGGGATGAGCTGGTGCTTTCCTTCCGTGCCCGCATGACCGGCAACCCCGGCAACCGCAATAACGAGATCGTCTTTGCGGTGGGCAACAACAATGGCACGACCGTCTCCGTCGATGGCGATGCGGCCTCTTATGTTGATGATTTTGGCTACTTTGCCGCACTCGGTTTTGGCACCGGCGTCTCTTCCATTTACCGTGATGTCGGGGGCAATAATCTGCTGGGCCGTCCGGGAACAGCTGATCAGACTATCCTTGCATCCAGCGGAGCGGGTGAGCTGAGCCTGAGCAATGAGTTCAAGGACTACACTTTGACGCTGGAACGCACCGCATCCGGGCTGGAGATCACGCTGAGCGATGGAGTGAACAGCCTCACCATCGCCGATAACAGCGTGCCCGGTGCTGACTTCCATACCTTCAACACGGTCACGTTCGGCTACTACAACCGCAACACGGCTCACTTCCTCGATGTGGATCAAGTCAGCGTGAGGCACTTTGACCCGAATACAGGTGGTCCGGTCGTTCCCTCCGCACCCCAAGACCCGGCTGCATCTGCGGTGGGTCCCAGCCAAATTGACTTGGTTTGGGATGCTGCCAGTGGTGAGCCGGAAGGCTATCGTATTGAGCGGTCGTTGGACGGGCACAGTAATTGGATTCAGGTGTATTCAGGTGGTGCTCACGTTACACAGTTTTCCGACTCCGGATTGTCCCCGGGTACGACTTATTTTTATCGGGTGTGGGCCTACAATGAAGCCGGTGATTCAGAGTTTTCCGCTGTTGTATCGGCAACCACCCATGCCGGGGCAGTGGAGCCGGTTGATGTATTTGCAGACACCTTTGCGGACAACGACCGCACGGTGAATCCGGCCTGGTTCATCATCGACGTTCCGACCAATGTCGAAGTGAGTCAATCGGGTGGGGTGCTGTCACTCGGGCGGTTGGCCCCCAACAGCCATACTTACCTCGCCTCCCATTGGTCGGGCACGACCTTGGCTGTGGGGGATGAGCTGGTGCTTTCCTTCCGTGCCCGCATGACCGGCAACCCCGGCAACCGCAATAACGAGATCGTCTTTGCGGTGGGCAACAACAATGGCACGACCGTCTCCGTCGATGGCGATGCGGCCTCTTATGTTGATGATTTTGGCTACTTTGCCGCACTCGGTTTTGGCACCGGCGTCTCTTCCATTTACCGTGATGTCGGGGGCAATAATCTGCTGGGCCGTCCGGGAACAGCTGATCAGACTATCCTTGCATCCAGCGGAGCGGGTGAGCTGAGCCTGAGCAATGAGTTCAAGGACTACACTTTGACGCTGGAACGCACCGCATCCGGGCTGGAGATCACGCTGAGCGATGGAGTGAACAGCCTCACCATCGCCGATAACAGCGTGCCCGGTGCTGACTTCCATACCTTCAACACGGTCACGTTCGGCTACTACAACCGCAACACGGCCCACTTCCTCGATGTGGATCAGGTCAGCGTGAGGCATGGGGATTCGAACGCGGGAGATACCCCGTTGCCGCCGGACCCCGACCCGGATCCGGACCCAACTCCGGCGGACTCTCCCTACCTTTTGTCGATGTCCACCTATCTTGGGGACGATAGCGACAATGACGAAGTCGTCGCCCTCCGGATTCTTTCTGACGGCACAATCGCGGTGGCAGCTAACATTGGCGCGGCGCAACCCGCGAATCCCGGACACCCCTCGCTGAGCCCGGTTTTGCTGAATGGTGCCACGCCGCAGACGTCGGGTGTCATCCTGTTGCTCTCCCGGGATGGAAGGACCATCCAGTCTATCACCCGTTTGGCCGATTCCCTTCGTGATCTCGACATTGATGCACAGGACAATCTATACCTCGCGGCAGGCAATGACGGGTTGATGAAGCTGAATTCGTCCGCCAGTCAAATTCTCTGGAATCGCCTGTCTGGCACTTTGGTTCATCGCGTCGCCGCAACGCCAAATGGAACCGTGGCCGCATTGAGTCCAAGCAACCTCGCCAGTCTGAACACAGCACCGGGAGCGGGCGTGGTTTTCCTATACGACAGCCTTGGGAGCCTGCTCACGCAATACAACGGGATGCAGAACACCCTCGACGTCGCGGTGGATGAACCAAGCTCAACCATCATCACCATCGGTTGGCGAAATGCCAATACGTGGGAAGACGGCGGCAACATTTTTCCCGTGCAGATTGCCTATATGCGCGCCCACGATTTCGGCGGAAATATCAAGTGGACCAATTATAGCTTTGACGCGAGCAGCGATATCGATGGCGGCCATACGTTTGACGAAAATGGCTTCGTCATCGTAACCAATCCCCGCTACATCAACTCCACCGGTCATCCGGTCGGCGTTGATGCACAGGGCCGCACCACTTACGGTTTTGTGAACAATATGGCGGATACCCGCGGATACCGGGTACGGATTGGTCACGACGGGTATCTCTATGCCGCCTTTGAGGCTGCCGGCGGAAACCATATTTTCAGGTATGACGGACGCGACATCGATTTGGCGCATCCGGACTTCCGAAAGCCGATCAATTCCGCCGGGGGTTCCTTCTTTAACCAGTTCATTAACACCGGTTCCAGCCACAAGACTTTTGTCGGAAAGTATCTGCCGGGAACGGGGGAGCGCGTTTTGGGAAATCAATACAACACCCTCATTACCAACAATGGAATGAGCGCAAATGCACTTCGCTGCCAACAGAGCGGGCTCGCCGTGGATGCGCATGGGCGCATGTTCTTTGGGGGGGCTGCGGCCTCCGGCTTGCCGCTCCCCGGTAACGAGTTTTTCTCGCCCGATGCGGGTGAGGTTTCAATCAATCCTTTCGTTCCGTCAACGGAGAGCGGGGCATTTCTTTGGGGCGTGGAAGCGGATCTTTCCACGCGCACGGTGGTCGCGCGTCTCGCTTCGGGTTGGACCTACACCGTCGATGCCCGCGTTCTTGACGGTGAGTCGGAACCAATCGTCGCATGGGGCGGACGGGCAAACCTCGATCGACCCATGTATGTGCGCAATGCCTGGCAAACACAACCCGGTTACGGGGCCCAGGATGGATTTGTCGCCGTGTTGGGGGGATCGCCCTCCACCGGTGATCAGCGCAAGCATTTGCAATACGGCGGAAACTACACCGCAGGCAACACAACCCTTCGCGGTGAGCAACCGGCGCAGTACGCGGCGGATCTCAGTGGCAACGGCCTCAATGACGATTGGGTTATTGAATATGCATGGAATCCGGAAATACCGCTCAGCCCCCCAGCACCAAACTACAGCGGACCGGTTTTCCGTGGCGGCTTCCGGGCGCAAATCCTCGAAGACACGAATCGGAATTTTAACACAAACTCGTTCGGCAACTCGACAACATCCATACGGGTGAGTCCGACCGCCGGCAACGTCTCCCGGGTGAGCGGCGTCTTCTTCTTCGACAAAGAGGATATGGAAGGAATCCACCCTGAGGATACGCTCAGCTTCGATGCAGGCAGCTACCTCAAGATTACGTCGAGCGAACCGGGCCTCTTTGGCGCTCGATGGTTGGTGCGCGACGGAGCCCAGTTTTACGTGTCAGAGGAGGTGATTGACGGCGCCGAACGTCTCCATCTGACAAACATCCCCGCTTCCATGGATCACGGGCGCTGGGCGGTGTTTACGATTGATCACACCATGCAATTCGATCCCGCTGCCGCCGCCTTCGAGTCCCAGGTCTTTTCGGATATAACGGCCGTTGGTTTTATCGTTAACAAGGAGCAATACGACAACTCTTCCGTGTGGATTCGCTGGAATGGTTTCGAGGCTGGAATGACGGTAAACGGCGTGCCCAACGAAGGGCCGGTTGCTATACTCCAGAGTAACTACGCCGGTGCTTCGGTGCCGCCCTTGACGGTGAATGTGGACGGGGGCGCTTCTTATGACCCGGATGGCGACCTCGTCTTTATGAACTGGGAACCGGGCGGGAACCTGCCTTCCGTGGGCGGACAGACGGCATCGCTGCAATATCTCGCGGCTGGCAGTTACCAACTCACCCTGTCCGTCTGGGATGACCGGTTGGAAACCGACAGCGATAGCATCTGGATCGATGTGGTCAGCCCCGCTGCGGGGAATCCATCTCTCGTTGTTGCCTCCTGGGGTGGCGACGTGGTGGACAGCCATGTCAACTTCCGCAACTTCAATGGGAGTCAGTGGACCGTCGCGGGCCAGGATTACGATTTTATGAACGGCTATGCGTTCAGTACGACGAGTCCATTAACACCGGCCGCCGTGCGCGGGAGTCGGCTCTTCGGTGGCATGTTGGCCAAGAGCCAAAACAGCGGGGCGGGGTTCAACGACCGCCGCTTCGAGAATGCCAACCCGTGGGACGGAATCAACATCCGCCACACCCCGACATCCGCGCGCCCGGCTCAATGGCACGGTGTCTTCTTTGTTGATAAGGCGGACTTTCAGGGCGAAGGCAGAGAGGAGATGTTCGCCTTTCAGGGCGGCGCGCGTATGGTCATTGATGGAATCTACGCGTTTACAAGAGTGGGCGACGTTCGATTCTTGGTCAGAGATGGAAACGCCTGGTATGTTTCCCAAAAGGTGCTTACTCAGAATGACAGCACCTTGGAGATTCCATCCGACTCCAATCACGGCATGTGGGCATCCTATGATCCGACCGCCGACCACATGAATTTTGATCAAGCCACGGCCGCCTTCGCGAATCGGGTGTTTACGGACATTACTGCTGTTGGCTTCATTATCGACCGCGATACTTTCGAGACAGCTTCCAGTCACTTCGCTTTCCGGCACTTTTACGTAGAGAACGGGGGGGAGCCCACCATGCTGCCGCCCGGCATACCGCAGAATTTGTCCGCCGTGGCGGTTGGTTCGAACAGAATTGATCTTTCGTGGGATGCGGCGACCGGGGATGTCGATGGATACCGGGTGGAGCGCTCTTTGAACGGATTCGGTGACTGGTTGGAGTTGGCCGTTGTTGGTCCCGAAGTGGTGTTTTTCATGGATTTGGACCTGGATGCCAGCACGACCTACCACTACCGGGTGCGTGCCCACAATGCGGCGGGGTCTTCATCCTTCTCAAGTATTGTCAATGCCACGACCTCGTCTTCTTCTTCCGCCCTCACGGTCTTCGCCGATAGCTTTGCAGACAATAATCGCACCGTGAATCCGGCTTGGTTCGTGATTGGCAGTTCGGCCAATGTGGTGATTCAGCAGAGTGAGGGTGTGCTTGCGCTCGGACGGGCGGTGGCCGGTAGCCATACCTATCTGGCTTCGCATTGGTCCGGCACGACTCTCGCGGTTGGCGACCAGCTGGAGTTCTCCTTTCGCGCACGGGGGAACGGAGATACAAGTAACCGCAGCAACGAAATTGCGTTTGGCATTGGAAACAACAACGGCACGGTCGCTCCGAATGACGATGACTCGTCCAGTTATGTCGACGATTTTGGCTACATCGCCGCGATCGGATTGGGGTCGGGAGTCTCCTCGATTTATCGCGATGGTGGCCAAGTCGGCTTCCTTGGAAGAATGGTGGCCTCCGATCATACTCAGCTTGTCAGCAGTTCAGCTGGGGCGCTCAGTCTGAGTGCAGCCGGTTTCAAAGATTATACGCTCACTCTGGTGAGAACGGAGACCGGGCTCGAGATCTCGCTGACCGATGGCATCGACACCCTTACGGTGGCCGATAACAATGTGCCGCACAGTGAATTCTACACCTTCAACACGGTAACCTTTGGATACTACAATCGCAGCACGGATCACTTTCTTGAGGTAGACGGCATTCAGGTGATTCACCGTGCGGGTTACCTGTTGAGTCCGGGTGAGCCGGAATCCGGCTTCAACGCTTGGATTTCTCAATATGGTTTGGATGCGGAGTCAGATGGTCAGTGGTCGGATAACCCCGCCCGTGACGGCGTGCCCAATCTCTTGAAGTATGCCTTTGGCCTGAATCCATTGCTTCCCGGTGGAAGTGACGGATTACCGGTCGAATGGATCGAGGAGCGTGCCGATAATGCAGGGCTTCATTTTCGCTATCGCAGGCAGCGTCACGGGACAGAGGTGAACGCTCATGAATATCACGTTGGCGATCTGATATACGTCGTGGAGGTGTCCTCGGATCTGCGGGATTGGCACCAGGAGGATCCCCATGGAAACGCTCTGGTCGAGACGGTCGGTGAACCTGTGGTGGATCCGGACCAACCGCATGTGGAGTATGTCACCGTCCGACTACTGGTTCCATTCGAAGCCACACAGCCAGCCTTGTTTATGCGCCTGAGCGTGAGCAGAATTGACCCGGCGGTCAGCGAATGATCGAGCCGATTTAACCGGTCTTGCCGTCCCTCGCAGGGCCCACCCGCCGCCCTCCGGTAAGTAAGAGACTTGCCGACCAGGGGCGGGTGCCCCCCCCTTTCAACCCCTCTCCCGACGATCCCATAGTCGACAGTGCCAGGGTCTCCTTTTTTTAATGTTCTGAATATTACAGCATTGACGGATGGGGCAAGAGTGATTGGGTAGTGAACATGAGCAGGAGTTTTTGCAGGCGGCTACGGTATCCGAGGTTGGCGTGCCACCACCTTATTTCAAGGGTGGTGCAGAAGAGGCGATTGATGGATGAGGAGGCGATGGAGGCGATGAGGCA
>JAFIGE010000145.1 GCA_020831585.1 Opitutales bacterium
GTCTTCATGCGGGAGGTGAAAACGCGGTTTACTTTGTGGTATAATCAGAAGCACGACACGGTGGGCACGTTCTGGGCGGAGCGTTTCCGCAGTGTCATCGTGGAGGCGGATACGGCGGCGCAAAGAATGGTGGCGGCCTACATCGACTTGAACCCGGTGCGGGCGGGGCTGGTGGAGGATGCGGGCGACTATGGATTCAGTGGTTTCGGGGAGGCTTGCGCGGGCGGCTCGGCAGCACGGCGGGGGATTGCCCGGGTCGAGGGCAAGATGACTTGGGCGACGAAATGGCACGAGCGCTACCGGGCGCGGTTGTGCAGCCGGATGGGTCCGGGAATGCGGCCTCTTCGCAGAGACCGGAGGACTGCGGAAGCCGGTGCAACGAAGGAGAAAGCGATGACTGGAGCAGGCCAGGCCCAAGAATCCGGGCTTCTCTCGAAGATCCGTGCTTTCAGTGAGAGCTGGGTGGTGGGATCGGTTGCGTGGGTGGAGAGCTTTTGTGCGGCCAATGGCTGGCTCGGGTATAGGAAAAGCAGAAAGGCCCAACCGGCTGTGCCGGACGGCGTTGCCGACTTCGCGACGGTCGCGACCGTGGTGAAACGCCACTGAAGAACGTGAAAACCTTTGTGATCCCCGCACCACCACCCGGCCTTCCACGGGAGGAGACTTGCCACTTCGGGGAAAGCTCCTCAACTTACTAGATTCAGTAGACTCCCCCGCCTTTTGAATATTGCCGCCATGATTCCCCGACGCCACTTCTTGCGCTGGACAGCTGCCGCTCTCGGATCGGTTTGCCTCCCGCGTCTTTGGGCAGATGAACCGGGGACTTACCGCGTACGCAGGGGGGATACATTGAGCGGGATCGCGCGCCGCTTCGGGGTGACGGTGGATGCCCTGCGTTCGGCCAATGGTCTGCGCGGAGACCGCATCCTCGTGGGACAGGTGATCCTGATTCCGGGCTTGCGCGGCGAACTCTTTCATGAGGTCCGCGCGGGCGAATCGCTCTCTGTCATCGCCCGCCGATATTCCATTACGGTCGCCTCTCTCCGCGAAGCCAATGGCCTCAGAGATGACCGGATCTACGCGGGACAGCGTCTTCGGATTCCGGTGCCGCAGACCGGCCACGAGGAGCCCTCACCCTTTCTCGCTCCGGTGGTGGCGGCGACGATCGGGCTCGATATCGACCGTTCCCGGTGGCGTCACATCGTCGCTCACCACAGCGCCGTAAACCGCGGCAACGCGGCCATGTATGATCGTTTTCATCGGGAGCAGCGGCGCATGGTAAACGGTCTCGCCTACCATTTTGTCATCGGCAACGGGACGGACTCCGGCGACGGCGTGATCGAGATCGGCAATCGCTGGCTCGGGCAATTGGACGGGGGCCACGTCCGGAACCATGCCGTCAACACGAGTGGCATTGGCATCTGCCTGGTGGGAAATTTTGAGGAAACACGGCCAACCCGGCGCCAACTCGACTCGCTTATTGAGTTGATTGAGTTTCTGCGGCGGGAGTGTGCCGCCGTCTCCTGCCGATTCGCCGTGCACCGCGAGATCGACCGCGGTCACACGGTTTGCCCCGGCCGATACTTTCCCACCACAGCCCTGCACCGGCGCTTTAATTGAAGGGGGCCGCCTGTCGAAGCCCAAGCGATCGGCACCGCGCTCTCAGTAAAGCGCGAACGCCTTCAATCGTCCACCTTCACAGCGAGCGGTGTAAGCTGAAATTCATCTCCGCTCGTGCGCTCATAGCGAAAAACGCGGGTGCGCTGCACATCGGCCAAGGCGAAAAGAGCCGGAAGTGAACTCCCGGGCACGTTGTCCAAGACAAAGAGCGGTTGCTTTTCCGCAAAAACCACCCGCGCCTCCAGCGATTCGATCCCGAAAACCTGCTGGAAATGAAGCCGAATACGCTCCGTCAAATCCGATATCTGCGGACTCTCCGGGTCAACCTTGTGCCGGTCCACCACGGCATAAAGCGGTAGGGCGTAACTGCGGGGAGCGGAAGTCATGCGGTAGGTGTGCTCTGCCGGGAGCGCCAAAGCATCGCCATGGACGCGGCCTAAACCGAGCGGATAACGAGCGTCGCGTTGGTCCCGCCAAAGCCGAAATTATTTGTCATGACCGTGCGCGGCGAGGCTTCGCGGACCTCCCGCACAAGCGGAAAGCCTTCGGCCTCGGGGTCGAGTTCCTCGATATTCGCGCAGGCGGCAAGAAAGCCATCCTGCATCATAATGAGGCTATAAATCGTTTCCTGCACCCCTGTGGCCCCCAGACTGTGACCAGTGAGGCACTTTGTGGAACTGAGCGCGGGCACCTCGTTGCCAAAGACCTCGCGGATAGCCTTCAGTTCCACGATATCACCAGCCGGCGTGCTTGTGCCGTGGGTGTTGATATAGTCGATCGGGGAACTCACAGTGGAGAGGGCATCGCGCATACAACGGATGGCCCCCGCGCCGCTCGGCGCAACCATATCGGCCCCGTCGGAAGTGGCACCATAGCCCACGACCTCCGCATAAATCTTGGCCCCGCGGCGGACGGCGTGCTCATATTCTTCCAGGACCAGCATCCCGCCGCCCCCACCGGCGACAAAACCGTCGCGGTTCACATCGTAAGGGCGGCTGGCAACAGCCGGGGTGGCGTTGTAGGCGCTCGAAAGCGCACCCATGGCATCGAAGAAGAGGCTCAGCTCAACGGTCTCCTCCTCCCCGCCCCCGGCAAAAACGATGTCCTGCTTGCCCCATTGAATTTGCTCATAGGCCGCCCCGATGCAGTGGGTGCTCGTTGCACACGCGCTCGTGATCGAATAATTGACCCCAAGGACACGGAAAGCGGTGGCCAAATTCGCCGAAACCGTGCTCGACATGATGCGCGGCACGCGAAAAGCCCCGACGCGCCGGATGCCCTTCTCCCGCAGCAGATCCAGACCTTCGCGCTGGTTCAGCGGAGATCCGCCGCCACTGCCGGCGATCAAGCCTGTGCGGGGATGGGATACGAGGGCCTCGTCCAAACCGGCATCGGCAATGGCATCGCGCATGGAGACATAGGCGTAGAGCCCGGCCTCTCCCATGAAACGGGCAAGCTTGCGGTCCACGGAAGCGGTCAGGCCTTCCACGTCCTTCACCGTCCCCGCCACCTGACTGCGCAACCCCGAGTCGATGTAGGTTTGCTTGCTTTCAATACCGGAGCGGGAGGCACGCAGGGCGTCAGCCACGGCGGAGCGCGAATTTCCGAGGCAGGAGACGATTCCCATGCCGGTAATGACAACACGTCTGGAGCTCATGATTCCTTTGGCAAAAGGCTCAAGGGTCAGACAATCCCCGCGCACATAGCAACAAGAAATGCGGAAATGTGTATCAGTTGCCGCCAAGAGAGGCCCGAATGGGCACCCGGAGGCCTCCGGTGGCGCATCAGACCCCGGGTCGAAGGGTATGCCTGCTCAGACTGCGAAACACCTGCTAAAAGCCGAGCGCCCCAGAGCTGTAAGCAGGGTTTGCCCTCGACAGAATAACATGCAAAACTCTTTAAGATTACCCCTCATAGCCTGAACGGATTCCTTTCACTTCGCCATGTTCCCAGCTTCCACACCGGTATCGCTCGACGCGCCACCCTGCCCTTTCGTTTCGCGGCGGCGTTTCCTCAAAATTGGGGGGCTGGCTGCCTCCGGACTCTTCCTGCCCGGCTATCTCCCGGCCCGCAAAGAGGAGCTTCTTCGCATCTCTGTCTTTCATACGACGGATCTCCACGCCCACATCCTCCCCACCGAAAATTATGAAGGCGTGGGTAACCTCGGGGGCTTTGCACGGGTTGCGCGCCAATTGCGGCGATGGAAAACGCGCTACCCCCACCACCTCCTCCTCGATGGCGGGGACCTCTACCAGGGCACTCCGCTGGGCCATGCCACCGAGGGAGAAATCATGATTCGCTGCCTAAACCACCTCGACTACGATGGCTGGGTGGCCGGCAATCACGAGTTTGACTGGGGCATCGATCCCTTTCGGCGGGCAGTCAACGGATCCGCCATGCCTGTGATGGCGGCCAACGTCCGTATCGATGGGCAGGATCCGCAACCAGAGGGCGACCCGGGCAACGGCTTTGCCAACCTCCGCCCCTGCATCGTGAGAGAAGTGGCTGGCGTGCGCGTAGGCGTGGTGGGCCTCATCACCCCCGGCATGCCCCAGTGGTTCCCCCCTGAACTCACCCGCGGCTTCACCTTTCTAGACCCCCTTGCGCCGACACGAAATGCCCTTCGATGGCTCCGCGAAGAAGGCCGTTGCGATCTTATCGTGCTCGTCTGCCACATGGGGATTCGCCGCCAGCGCATCCAGGACGATCACGCCAATCACGTGCTCGCGCTCACGCGGGAGTTCCCCGAAATCTCAGCCGTCATCGGAGCGCACACGCACCAGGATATCCCGCATGAGACCGTCAACGGTATCCCCTACACCCAAGCCAGCTACCACGGTATCCACCTTGGCCGCCTCGATTTTTTCCTCGACCCCGGGACGAGGCAACTTCTGCACGTGGAGCCAGTCACGGAGCGTATGCATCCCGCCATCGGCGAAGATGCCGCCGTCCTCGCCCTCGTTGCCCCCGAGCTCGAATCCGTTCAGGCGCAACTCGACCGTGTAATCGGCACCCTCGAACATCCCCTCCATTCCAACAGACCCTCCCCCGGCTATCCCAGCGACCTGGAGCTGTTCACCGGGCAATACCTCATGGATCGGCTCGATTATCATGGTCACCCCGTCGACGCCATCTACCACGGCACCTTTTTGCGGGGCGAAACCATCCCCGCCGGCCCCCTCGCCATCCGCGATATGTGGCGCATCATGCCCTTCGAAAATTATCTGGTCCTCGCCGATCTGCTCCCCTCTCAGCTGGAGACACTCTTCAACGAGAACCTCGCCACCGGAGGCCATCGCAGCCTCCTTGGCCTCTCAGTCCATACGCGCGGCGAAGGCAACCGCGCCCGCGTGGTGGATATCCGCCGTCAGGATGGCTCACCCCTCGGAGCGGAAGAACGCATCACCATTGCGGTCAACTCCTACGACTCCGCTTCCGGCGGGAACCGCCTTCCCCTCCTTCGCGAACTCTTCGCCGGAGAAGACGTCCATCGACGGCTGCTTCCCTACCAAACCCGCGTTCTGCTAACGGAATACATCGAAACACACGGACGCGTCGCCCTCCGCCAACCGACCGCGCCCCCCGCTCCCTCGAGACCCTGAATGCCCGCCACCCATCCATTCTCTTCCGCGCCCCTCTCCGCCACAGAAGCGGCCGAAAAAATGTATGCCTTCAACAGCGAGGCATGGGTCACAGGCCCCCGCGATTTTGAAAAAGTGGAGCGCCTCCTCGACGCTTCCGTGCAACTGGCCCAAAAATTCCCGGAGGACACCCGCCCGCCCGCCGTCATTCTCGAATGGGCCGTGGCCCAATCCATGCAATCAACGGTTCTGTGGGATCGGTGTGACTATGTCGCCGCGCTCGATTCAAGCAGCGCCGCTGTGAAACAATTTGAGCAACTGCTCGCAGGCGACCTCACCGACCCGCAGAAAAAGCGCGCCCGCGAGTGGCTCTCCAGGACCTATAATACAGTTGGGGTCTCCCATGACCTCCGGGGTGAACACGGGCATGCCGCCGTCGCTTACCAACGGGCTCTTGAAGCCGCGCGAGAGATCGACATGCCCATCCATGTCGCCCAGGTATACAGCAACCTCGGGTGCAGCTACGGAGCCATCGGACAGTATGCCAAAGCTCTCGAAGTCAACCTCAAGGCCAATGAAATCCACCGGGCCTTACCAGACCCCACAACCGCAGTGGTTCTTAGCTACTGCGCCCTCAGTGAAACCTGTTTGGCCCTCAATCAAGTAGCCGAGGCGAAGGAGCACGCGCGCACAGCCCTCCAGATCGCCGAAAGCAAAAATTACCACCGCGAAGCCATCAACGCCCTCATAAAAGTCGCGCAAGTGGCCGCAAAAGAGGAAGACTGGGAGACGGCTGAATCGACCTTCCGCTCCGCTTCGGCCCGCGCGGCCTCCACACCCCACCCCAGTTACCAGGCAGCGGCGGAATCCGGACTGGGAAGAGTCTACCTTGCCTGTGGACAACCCCAGCAAGCCGTGGAAGCCTTTACCCGTGCCGCCCAGTTGCGCGAAAAGAGCGGTGAGCTCGTCTGGGAAGCGGAGGCCCGCATAGACCTGGGACGCGCCTTTCGCCAGCTCAAGCAACTCGAAGCCGCCGCCAAAGCCCTCCACGAAGGGCTTCAGCTGGCCATTGAAAAAGACCGTAAGCACTTTGCGGCCGAT
The DNA here is from genome assembly GCA_020831585.1 of Opitutales bacterium. Taxonomy (GTDB): domain Bacteria; phylum Verrucomicrobiota; class Verrucomicrobiia; order Opitutales; family Oceanipulchritudinaceae; genus JAFIGE01. Next base: position 6,303 of record JAFIGE010000145.1, read on the forward strand.
GCCGTCGGTGAACTCTCCGCCATTGCGGAAGAGCGGGGAGACCTTGCCGAATCCCTTCGATACCTCCGCCTCTACCAACAATACCGCGAGGCCGTGCTGAACAAAGAGACCATCCGCCAAACGAGTGGTCTGCGCGCCATTTACGAAACCGAACGCATCCAGCGCGAAGCCGCCGCTGAGCGGGCACGCAAAGAAGAACTGGAAAAGCTCCTCGAGATCGCCGAGGAGGCCAAAGCCAAAGCCGAGGAAGCAACGCGCATCAAATCCGAATTCCTGAGCATCGCTGCCCATGATCTCCGCGGCCCCCTCGGGGCCATCTCCCAGTTGGCAGAAATGATCGATGACTCGACCGACCCTGCTAACCGGCGCGACTACATCGAGGAGATTCGCCGGGCAGCCGCGCAAATGCTTCACCTCGTGAAGGATGTCCTCGACGCCAGCACCCTCGAAACCCAACCGCTCCAACTGGAGTTCAGCAGCCTCAACCTCCCGCTCCTCGTCCAATATGAAGTCAAGGGTGCCCGCCGTTTGGCTCAGCAAAAGGCGCAAACAATCGAACTCGCGCTGCAGGTTGCCCCGGATACCATCGTCCAGGCTGATACCACCCGACTTCAGCAAATCTTCGGCAACCTCCTCAGCAACGCGATCAAGTTTTCTCCCCTGGAGAGTCTGATCACCGTCAGACTTGAATCGGTGCATCGAAACGGCCAACCCTTTATCCGCTTCTCGGTTAGCGACGAAGGTCCCGGCTTTTCCTCAAGCCAAGCCGAACGCCTCTTCCAGGCCTTCTCCCGGATCGGATCCCGTCCGACAGGTGGTGAATCTTCCATCGGCCTTGGTCTCCTCATCGTAAAGCGCCTCGCCGAACTACACGGCGGAGCCGCCTTTGCCCATTCCGATGGCCCAGGCAAAGGAGCCACCTTTGCCGTCGATCTGCCCGCATCAGCCCAATCCGCCTAACTGCCCGGCCACACTCCGCCCACTCCGCTCTTAGATCTGCCAGGTAAAATTACTTGTCAACGCGAAGCAAACCTGGGTCTCGGCGAACGACAAACACACACGGAAACGGCGACGGGCCGTCATATCGGCGAGAAAGCTGCATACATCGTTTTCACGGTATATTTTGTTGTCGCCGACTGGGAAGTGGTTCTGGTGCTGATGATGAAAAATTCGAAAGACGGTGGGTCAGTCGGGGTCGTTATCTCGGTCGAGGAGGCTGCGGATTCCCTCTCGAACAGCGTCGATCCCTTCGCTGGAGCGCTCGCGGAGGCGTGACCAGTTGTCCTGATCCGTGACGCGTTGGAAAAGCCCCCCAAACTCACGCACCCCCGCCCGTCGAAGCTCAGTGAGGAGAGGTGCCATCACCTCGTTCAGGTCTGTGACATCTTCGGCTTCGACCACCGCATCCACGCGCACGCGCTGTTCGCCTCCAAAAATTCCAGAGCCGAGAATACCCCGGCGGTCTTGCACAATCACTTCCCCCACATGCACGCGGAGATGATCGATCCGGTAATCCCGTCCCTTCCCGGGCGTCCGGGGCTCAGCCGATTCACCTGGCGACTCGCCGCGCCAGCGCTGCATGAAGACTTCGATGTTACTGCGGCCATCGGGTCCAATGACGTAGGCAATCCGGGACAGGTCCAAATCGACCTGCCGGAAACGAAGTTCCCGACCCCAAATACTCGACGGCTCCATGTCCACAAAAAGACGTTCCACACGGATCATGTCCGAATCAGGAAAGTCGCTCGAATGCCGGAGGGAGGCGTTTTCAAGAGTGAGTCGCCCGGCAAGCGGGCGCACGTGCAAGCGTTCCCACTCGGGAGAAAACCCCGTGCGTGCCTCCACCATGCGGGCAGCCCGCTGTGGACCAAACTCGGAGACGAGCCAAGCTCCGCCGACGACAACGATAAAAACGGCCGCGAGAAAGGCAAAGAGGGCCAGGATCAACCGTAGTAAGCACCCCATGACGTGTCTGCGAGCGGGGCTTCAGGCAAAGTTTTCCGTCACGAGGACCGTCGTTGGCTCCCGTGCGAGAAAAGCAAAACCGCGAATATAGGGCAAAAGCAGGTTACTGCCCGCCGGATGCACGATTTTTCCGGCATCGACGGAGAGGGAACCGGATACCACGCTGAGGATGCGGGGTTGCTCGTCCGGAAGAAAGGCAAGGGTTTCGGCTGCGCGTAAGTGGATACGGCGCAAAGCAAACTCCTCGCTTTCGGCTAGCGTTTGCCGGGTTCCCTCGGCGTGAATCAGCTGCGGTTCAAAGTCCTGGAAGTCAATCGACGCCATCGACTCCTGGACGTGCAACTGGCGCGGTTGCCCATCCAAGCCGACCCGCCCCCAGTCATAAACGCGATAGGTGGTATCCGAATTCTGCTGAATCTCCAAAATAAGATTGCCTCCGTCGATCGCATGAATGCGCCCACTCGGGACAAACAAAGAATCGCCCGCCTTACTGGGAAGTCGACAAATCAGATCCTCCAAGTTGTTCTCGCTGAGAGCTTTTTCGAAAGCCTTGCGCGTCACGCCCTTGCGAAGACCGGCAAGGAGAGCGGCCTCTTCAGTGGCATGGGCGATAAACCAGTTTTCCGTCTTTGGCTCGCCTTTCAATTTTCCTGCCACGGCCTTCGGGGGATGAACCTGCAAACTGAGGCGCTCGACGCAATCCAGCCACTTCACGAGGATAGGGAACGGCCGGTCGGCGCGCCAACCAGGCCCCATCAGATCACGCGTCCACCGTGCCCGCAACTCACCCAGCGTGCGACCGGCGAGCGCGCCTTCGGCGACGACCGAGTTGGCTTCGGGGCGATCGACGATTTCCCAGCTCTCACCAATGGGTGCGCCCTCCGGCAGGGTCCGGCCAAGGTGAGACTCCAATGAACGGCCACCCCAGACCCGTTCCTGATAAATCGGCTTGAAGGTCAAGTATTCCATGAGAGAGACTAAAGCATGAGTAACAAAAACCCGTCAAACTTGATTCTGGCCTTGTAAGAGAAACGCAGGTCATTCTTTTTCAGATATCTACGCGATAATGCCTTCCTCCCACAAAGAGTCTTCCACACCGGAACCGACTTTCCGTCCGCGCGGTGCCCGCGTGCGGCCGTTCCTGGGCGCGATCGCTTTGCTCTTTGCGATTCTAAGTGCCTTTGCCATAGGAGATTACAGCCCTTCCCAAAACCCCGCTCTGCACGCCCCGTTTAATTCGGAAGCGGGCCACGGAATCGAACAGAATGCCATTGGGATCTGGGGATTTTACGGCGCGCACCAATCCCTCCTGGCGCTGGGCATCGGAGCCCTGTTGATTCCGTTCGCCGCTGTTTGGTTTGCTTACATGTTTTTCTTCGCTCTCGCGCACAAGCTGAAGCTCGTGAAAATCGCCTGCATCTTGTTGCTCTTCATCAGCTTCGCGGTCTTTGGAAGCATGATCGAAAGGGACTACCTGCAGGGTGAAATCGACGGGGCGGTGCTCAACCGTTTTCAGCACGGGCTTGGCGGCACCGCCGGCCAAATGATTTATGAGAACTTCCTCGCCACATCTCTCGGCCTCATCGGTTCCCTGATCGTTTTTGGCGTGCTCGGCACCGTCTCCTTCATTTATCTGCTTCAAGACAACCTCCTCAGCGATCTGAACCGCCGCTTGGCTCAGTTGATGAGCCACCTGGCGACAAAGCGCGAGCAATGGGCGAAGATGCGGAAGGAGCGGAAGGGGTTGGAACAGGTGAATCGCAAAGCCCGCCAGCAGCAGACAAGCCACGCGCGAAAGGCCGAGCGCATGAAGAGACAGGCCGCTCAACGCTCGGAAGAGGAGAACAAAGCAAAGACAGCTTCCGATGGCGAAAGTACGTTCTGGTCCAGACTGCATTTCTGGAAAAGCAAGAAAGCGGCCGCTGTCGCCAAATCCGCCAAACCCTTCCATCCCATCGTGGAAGGCCCGATTGAGGAGCAAATTCCTGATCGCCCATCGGGCCGTCCCTCTTCCAAAGCGGAAAAACAGGGGACCCCACCCGCTCCGGGAGCAGAGTCCGAAGAGACCGATCCCGAGAGTGGTGGAGCCCTCCCGGCGACCCCATCGAAGAGCGGTCTTTCTCTCCTCAGAGAAACCGCCGCGCGCGGCACCGGCTTGAAAATCATCGCCAGCGAGCCGACCAAAAAGGCCGAAGTCAGGCTCCCGGAAAAACGCGGGGACTACGTCTTTCCGCCCATGAAGCTGCTTGTGGAGCCCCAACCGTCCACGGATGAGGACTCCACGGAGATGCACCAGCAGATGGCGGATCTGCTCGTGCGCACTTTGGAAGAGTTCGGCGTAAAAGTAACGATGGGCGAAGTTCACGCCGGACCCGTCATCACCCGCTACGATGTCTACCCCGCCCCCGGCGTCCGGGTGGAAAAGATCCTCTCTCTGGACAAGAATATCGCCCTCGGTCTAAAGGCCCTTTCTGTGCGGATCCTCGCCCCCGTGCCCGGCAAGGGTTGTGTGGGCATCGAAGTTCCCAACCGGAAAACACAGCCCGTTTTCATCCGCGATATCCTTGAGTCGGAGGACTGGGTCAATACCAAGGCGGAGATACCCGTCGCCCTCGGCAAGGAAGTCTCCGGTAAGCCACTGATCGCCGATTTAACCAAGATGCCTCACCTGCTCATCGCGGGATCCACCGGCTCGGGCAAGACCGTGTGTATCAACGCGATCATTACATCACTCCTTTACCACGCCAGCCCGGAAGACGTGCGCTTCGCCATGGTCGACCCCAAGATCGTGGAAATGCAGGTATACAATAGCCTGCCTCACATGCTCGTGCCGGTGGTGACGGACCCGAAGAAGGTGCCCAACGCCCTCAAATATCTTCTCAATGAGATGGACCGGCGCTACCAGACATTTGCCGCCGTGGGCGTACGCAACATCGCGGGTTACAATGCCAAAATGGCAAAGAACAAACGCGACGCGGCGGATGCCGAGGCGAAAGCCGCCGAGCTGGACGCCGCCCTCTCGCCAGAAGAGCGAGCCGCCGCCGCCGCCGCTGTGGAGGTCCCGCGGGATCCGGGTCTGGAGGGTGAGATGCCCGAAAAGCTCCCCTACATCGTCTGCATCGTGGATGAGCTGGCCGACCTCATGATGGTGGCTCCGGCCGATATTGAAACGGGCATTGCGCGGCTGGCCCAGCTTGCGCGAGCCGCCGGTATTCACCTTATCCTCGCCACCCAGCGCCCTTCGGTGAACGTCATCACTGGCGTCATCAAAGCCAATCTTCCCTCCCGCATCGCCTTCAAAGTCGCCTCCAAAGTGGACTCCCGCACCATTCTCGACACGGGCGGGGCCGATCAGCTGATCGGCAAAGGCGACATGCTTTTCCTTCCCCCGGGATCCGCTGATCTCGTGCGCTCCCAAGGCGCTTTCGTTGGTGACGATGAGATTGCCGGAATCGTGGAATACATCACCCAGCAAAACGGCGAACCTCTATTCGATGAACAGTTTCAGCGCACAGTTGAACAGGGCGATGAAGACGGCGAGGGCGGCGGGGAAGATGGCGAATGGAGCGACGATCTGGTGCCTGATGCCATTGAAGTCATCAAAACAAGTAAGCGGGCCTCGACCTCCATGCTTCAGCGCCGCCTGAAAATCGGTTACAACCGCGCTGCCCGCATTATGGAGATCCTTGAAGAGGAAGGGATCGTCGGCCCCGAAAATGGCTCCAGTCCCCGCGAGATCCTCGTGCCTCTGGACTGACCACAGGCACTCCCCTCCCCTACCCCACTTGCGCGGGCCTCCCATCGAGCTCTTTCCTTTGATTCGGTCGGGGTTGCGGCGCAAAGTTTGTGGAATACGATAAAAGTTATGAAATCGTTTCTCAGTCTCTTGGTTCCTGCGGTCTCGTTTACTCTGGCGGCCGGCTTCCTTACGGTCGGCTGCTCGACTCCGCGCGGGTCGAGTCCGGATGAACGCCGGGCCTATGTGCAATCCGTTCGCGCGGAAACGCTTGATCGGGCGTTTGCGTTCAAGCCGGAGTTGCGCGGGGAAATCGAGGCGGCGGCCGGTTACGCGGTCTTCAGCAACATCGGCGCGCAGGTTTTTCTGTTGGGGGGCGGGCAGGGGTTCGGTGTCGTCCACGATAACCGCACGGGGGAAGCCACTTATATGAACATGGCCACCGTTGCCGTGGGGATGGGTCTGGGCGTGCGCGACTTCCGGGCCATTTTTGTATTTGATGATCCCGCTGTCATGCGGGATTTTGTGGAACGCGGTTGGCAATTCGGCGCGGAAGCGGATGCCGGTGCAGTCGTCCGCGGGGATACCGGGGCCGCCGCTCGCGCGGGTGCGGACATCGGAACAACCGGGGCCACTGCGGGAGCCGGGGGGACCGCCGGCGATGGACGCCGCGCCGCCCGTTCCGACGAAGCCGCCGGGACGGGAATGCGGGTATACCAAATCACCGAAAACGGCATCGCTCTCCAAGCGCGAATCGCCGGAACCCGCTATTGGCGGAGTGCGGACCTGAACTAAGAAGCTCCCCTCCGAAGCTGCGCCCGTCGCCCCCGTCGACCGGGTGTAATCACGAGGTTTGTCAGGCACTGCGGCCCCTTGCGTAGAAACAGAACCTACAACCTATTTGGCGCTGGGAACTTTTTTTAATGTTCTGAACATTTCTGCATTGACAGAAACTGGGCAGGTGTTTGAGTCGCGTCATGAGCAGGAAGTATTGCAGGCGGCTACGTTATCCACGGTTGGCGTGCCACCATCTTATTTCGAGGGTGGTGCAGAAAAGGCGGCTGATGGATGA
>JAFIGE010000008.1 GCA_020831585.1 Opitutales bacterium
CGCCAAACCCCCCCGCCAATCCCCACATCCGACCCCGCCGCCAATCGGTCGCTGAAGCTGACCGACAACTGCACTGCGCTCAAAATCCACCACTTTCCCCACCCCATCTCCCGGATCGCTTCTCGTGCAAAATACGTAGACCGCGTAAAGACGGCGTCAAAGCTTCCAGGGCGAAAAAATGGTGAAGATTTTCCTTGCAATTCGGGGTAAACTCCTCAAACGTGCTTTTCCCGTAATCGGGAAATATCATACATACATTAACAACATCTAGATATAACTGCTATGAAAAATCGGAATTCCAAAAAGGGCTTTACGCTCGTCGAAATCATGATCGTGGTCGTCATCATCGGCCTCCTCGCCGCCATGGCCATCCCCGCCTTCCAGAAGGTGCGTGAAAACTCCATCCGCGGAACGATGCGCAACGATGCCCGCCAACTCGCCTCCGCCGCGCAGCAATACATGCTTGAACAAGGCACAACCCAGGTAACTGTGACAGTTGCTAACACAAATACCGGGGATGTCTCTGGTGCGCTTTCGGACTATGTGGCCCGCATTGCACGTGGCATAACTGTTCCCGGAACTATTGATCTGGACGATAACTTTACTCTTGGGCATGATCAAGGGGGCACACTTGAGTTCACCCCTGAAGGACAGCCGACCGGGGTCATCACGGCTCCCTAAGTATAAGCAACTCCTTTTCAAGGCTGCCTCCCGCGAGGCAGCCTTTTTTGTTTGATCAGACAAGAACTATCAAGATATCGAAGAAAATTGCGATGAGACGTGGCATCTTACCAAACCCTGGCTATTGGCTCTTTGTGTCGATTTTGATGGTCGTTTGCCTTGTCACGACTGCGGCGTTCCTGGGACTGCTTCCATCCTCCGCGTTGATCATCCACGCCGCCTACTATTACCTGTTTATCCTCTTCGCCATCTGGTCAGCCCTTCTTATCAAGTTTATATTGCGAAGACGGCGACTCATAGCGGAAGGATGGCGAAAGCACCTTATCCCGGCCTTTTGTATCCTTCTGCTCTCTGCTTATACCCAAGTTCATGAACCGGATGCTTTTCGAATATTTGGGGATGAAAGTGAATTTCTCGTACAAGCGCGTTTGATGCACGAGGATCGAATCGCAGGTTTGCCAGCAATGAGTTACAATATTGGAGGACGATCTATCCATTTCTTCCCCGGTGCCTCATTGCGCCCGCCCTTATTCTCTTTTCTTCTATCAGTTTTTCACGATCTTTTCGGATATCAACCCAACCATGTTTTCCTTCTAAACGCCCTCTTGGGCCTCTGTTTGCTTTACATTTTGTACGCCTTGTCATTCTTTTGGACGCGTGACCGATGGATCAGCTTAACGCCACCGCTTCTTATAGCCTTTTTTCCTCTTTTCTCTCAGGTGGTGAATTCCGGGGGATACGATGTTCTTAATGCTCTATTTATCCTCTTCAGCATATACTTTGGGAGTTTGTTTTTGAAGACTAGAACAGAAGAGGCATGGGTACTCTTTCTCTATTCAAGCCTAGTTTTATGCCATTGCCGAACGGAATCAAACTTTTTTTTATTGGCTCCAGTTTTCCTATGGATATATTTCTGGTTCAGGATTAAGCGGAGAAACATTAGCCTTCCGACAGCTATTTCACCAGTGTTTGTTCTTTACCCGTTAATTTGGTTATCGTATTACCGAAATACCCCCAACCTGCACTACACGCATCTCCGTGCAGACGGAACTTCATTGTTTGGATTTGAACATTGGCGGTCCAATCTCAGCGAAGCTTTACATTACCTTTTGATTCCCTCATTGGATAGCACCGCTTCATTCCCTGTTGTAATCCTGTGTGCCCTCGGAATGATAACAATAATTTTTCCAATTATATTTCGTTACAGAAACGCATTTCCAGAGTCGGCAATTTTCCATTTACTTTACTTTTTCCCCTTTGTGGTCGGCTGTTTTTTGATCACTCAGGCCAATTTTTGGTCCGCCCTGACCGACGCAAGGGCATCGCGCTTTATTCTCCCTACGCTTTTAGTCGCAACCCTGACGACCCTCCCGATGCTTCTCCTAATCAAAAAGAAAGCTCGGAGATTTGATTATTTCTTTCTTCCAGCACTGGCATCGATCCTCTTTATCTTCTCGACACCTTCGAGTTCAAGGCAAGTGGCAACACGCCAGCTTATTTGGGCGCTACATCATAATTGGGCCATTGATGCCCTCAATGAAAGATTTGAGCGGCCTGAACGAATTTTGGTCGTGTCATCCAGCAGCATTCATTTCATCGCCCATCTCTTCTCTGGAACAACACCTCAGTGGATTCTTTTAAACCCGGATTCGCTTCCGATTGGCCTCGCACACGGTCTTTTTGAGGCCGTGATTTTTCCTGATTTAGAGCGTAGAAATGAAGTTACCGGTCAATGGGAGCAGAGACGGGACGATATTAATGAGCTTAGGAAAAAGTATGATTTGGAAATCCTCGATACCATATTGCACCACCATAATTTGCGCTCTCATCTCTACCTTTTCACCGGCAAAAGAAATCCTGATGGCTCGGTTGAACCAATTGGTCTTGGATATCGAGAATGGCCAAGCGTCGAAACAGCCCAAGAAAGCCATAGTTATCTGATGAGAGCGTTCGGACTCTAGAGAATTATCGCTTTTCTTCCTTCTGAATAAGTCACCACACTCTTTCCATCTGTCAATAGCCCAAGTAGCGTAAGCCTTATTCGCTCGACTCTCTTGGAGTTGAAAAACCCTCTTTACACATGACACCGTCCCACGGGATAATTTCTCTATCAAAATCGAAGACTTTCTGGATCGCTCTGATTTCGATCTTAGCGCTGTTGTCGGTCCGTATCTTCGATTTCCTGACAACAGAGACACTTGTGCGTTTTTTGACGAAGGGAGGGTATGTGTATCTACTCGTCCTCTCCGCCCTCTTCCTTTACACGCTTTGGCGTTTCCTGAAAATCCATGGTCGAGTCGCTAACTTGAAACAACGTGTGAGTTTTCACCGCTTTCAAATCGCGGCGCTTTTTGTTTTGGCGTTCTTAGCGCATCAACATGAACCCCACATTTTCAGAGTGTTTTACGATGAAGCCGAATTTCTCGGGCAGGCAAGGATCATGCATTTGGAAAGGCTGGCTGGAGTTCCCGGCCAATACCACACATTCGACGGCAACGCCTTTCCTGTGGCGGTCAACCCGGCCCTCCGGCCTCCCCTCTTTTCCTTCGTCCTTTCTCTAGTTCACGATGCAGTTGGCTATCGTCCTGAAAACGTTTTTTTTCTCAATGCTTTTTTCTCCCTCATCTGTTTATTCTTGAGCTACTCATTGTCGTTTATGCTGACCGGAAGTCGCCTCCTTGCGCTGCTGCCGCCAATCGGACTGTTCGCCTTCCCCTTGTTTGCACAAGTCTCGAGTAGCGGCGGCTATGATCTCTTTAACCTCACTCTCCTTCTCCAACTGCTCCTTTCGGGAGTCTTCTACTTTCGCAAGCAAGACGAAGAGACATGGAGATGGTTCCTCTTTTCATCCCTTCTCTTGGTTCATTGTCGGAACGAATCCGTTTTATACGTCCTGGTTCCGGTCCTCGCGTGGATGATTGTCTCTGCAAAAACGAACACGTGGAAACTCTCCGGATTTACAGCCGCATCTCCCCTCTTTCTGAGTTACCCGATTCTCTGGAATCTCTACTTTTCAAAGAATCCTGGATTCCAGTATGAGCACATGCGGGAGGATGGTCAGGCTTTTTTCAGCATAGCCTACTTGCCGGAGCACCTCCAAGACGCTCTTGTTTATTTACTCACACCTTCTCTTGATTCGACAAACTCTCTCATTATCGCTATCTGCGTTCTCACCGGCCTTGCCTTTATTCTTTTCTGCTTCCCGATCCGTTTGGTCAGAGGAATCTCTCAGGAAAGTGAAGTGCTCGTTCTTCTAGGCACGGTAGTTGCCTTGGCAGGCTTCCTCACAATTCAATCTGTCTTCTGGGGAGGCCTCACAGACGTCCTGGCCTCTCGGTTTTTCCTTCCCCTCCTTCTCATGGGATTGATTGGTTTCCTCCTTCTTTTACACGAGATCCCGAATGACCGGAAACGTTTCCTAGCTCCTGCAGCTCTCCTTCTTTTCGTGGGTGCGGGCTTATTGGAGTCCCTGCCCAGCCAAGCCAGACATCATGCGACGCGGTCCATGCCCGGGGCTCAGCACTACGAAGTTCTGGTTGAATTCCTGTCCCACCAAAGCATCGACAAAAGTCGGTCTCTCTTCACTGGGACGGGCAGCACGTTTTTCTTCGCCCACGGATTTAATGCGGTGCCTTTCGATGCGCTGCAAAGACGACCCGAACGAATCGATCAGATGATCGGGCACGACCTCTACGAAAATATCTTCATCTCGGTGCTCGAAATTGATGGCCACACAGCCTCGATGGGCGGAACGATTGCCGCTGATTTGCGTGCCTTGTTCGTCTTGGAAGAAGTCTTTCAGCATCGGCACCATCGAAACATGCAATCCACCCTCTATCGCATTGTTGGTCGTCTTGATAATGAAGGGAATCCGGTCGTGCTGCAACCCGGATCGCTGGCTCTGCCTTCATTCACGGACATGGACGCCAAGACGGCCTACTTACTTCACGCGCTGGGTATCCAGCAGTAACCTCTTCAAAAGGGAGTATTCAGCGTACATCGTAGACGACGTCGCCAAAAACAGCACCCGTTGCCACGATGAAGGTGTCCTCGTAGAGAATGATCAGGGGATACTCCTCCCCGGCCACCGGATCGAGATTACGAATGAAACGCCCCTCGCCGACGAGGTCGGCTAACCGCGCCTCGTTCGACATGGACTCCATAAAATACACTTGGGCCGCATCAGAGAGAAGTCGTAGATTTTGCAAAATCAAGCGCTCCTTCGCCCGGTTACCAAAGGCTGAAATTACGGGAATAGCAATCGCTGCCAACAACCCGATGATCACGATCACCACCATGATCTCAACCAGGGTGAAGGCGCGCCGATTTCGGCATGGAGACGGGCCGGTCATAAAAGATCCTGTTTATCTAAGGTTGAATAGCGTAGGAACAAAATGGAACACAGAGAGCAACTTGCTCTGAAAACTCCCCATAGCCAAAAGGAAAACACCCGACAATGCAAACGGAAAGCCCCCGTAGGCAACTTTTGACACATGCATTACAGAAGAAAGCCCCGTTAGATCGGCCACCCTCACGCAGAAGGCGGCAAAACATTCCGCTCACCCATCAATTCGGCAAAGCGACCACATTGATCGACCCGTTCCGGGGAATGCGGTGTCTGATCGAAGCGGCGTCTCTGGGTAGGGGGCGGGCTTGAGAAAGATCGAAAGAGGCATAACCCCGATCCAGAAAGAATCCAAGCATGTCCGCAAAGTGAGCCGGGTCGCAATCGGGGGCCAGTTCGAGAAGGACGGTTGGCCGATGCGTTTCAATCGTCTGCCGCGCACCCTGAAGAATGGGCCATTCATAACCATCCACGTCCAACTTCACAAAATCGACGCGCTCCAGCCCTTCCGAAGCCAAAAGGCTGTCGAGGGACGCCCTTTTTGCCGCTCCGAGTCCTTCCGCTTCGCCCCCGTGAGCGGACACGCGGGAGGCTATGCTCGCATCCAGAGGCCAGCGGCTCTCTATGGCGTGAACTCCGTCAAAGCGGTCGCTCCCATCCGTAAGCAGGGCATGAACCACCTTGACCCGATCCCGCACCAGGGGATTGAGATCGATGTTTCTCCGAAGCCGTCCAACCGCGTATTCAGTGGCCTCGAAGCAGTAGACCCGTCCAGCCGGGCCAACCAGATACGCAAAAGGAAGCGAGTGGGCTCCAATGTTCGCACCTATGTCTAAAACGGTATAACCCTTCTGAATCCGGCGGGTGTAATAGCGGCGGGTGCCCGGCTCGAAGGCTCCAAAAAGAAAAATCGCAAAATCGATTCCCTCATTCAGATCCAACCACCAATGGATACCCCGCCTTCGAAAGACCCCTTCTGACTTCAGGCCGCCCAGCGCGCGTCCGCGGACAAAAGCCTTGGACAGGGCGTTGGCTATCTTTAGTTTCGTCTTGGTGGAAAGCGGCATGGGAAAACTCTTTTAGTAAATCAGTCCTTTCCGTTCGGCTTCAAGCCGAACGAGCATCCCTATCAAAAAAAGCGGCACAACAAAAATGCTAAACGGTATTATTACTTGCTTTCAGAGTGCCCACACCTCTTGCGCTGGATGAAAAGAAACACCCGGAGGCGCGAGGCGGTCCCGCAGCACACTTTGGGGATTGCAAGGGCCGGCGACGGATGAAGGATACGGAGGAATCTCATGCTCGGCAGTCGGCTCCTGCGGACCCGCCCATCTGAACGAACCACCTCCCTCCCTCCTTCCGTGCCACCCTCTCCCGGACCGCATCCACCCGACTCCCCAACCAAGGGTGTAGGCCGATTTTGGCATCATCTGCGACAGCCTGGCCCGGAAAAAAACCTTCGGCGCCTGCTCGTTTATGCCGTTATCGGCCTGGCCGGGTTTTTCCTCCTCTTCGCTCTGCTCCGCTATCTCCCCACCGAGGCACTGATCGAAGAGCTCCGCGGCTGGGGAATCGTTCCTTTCTTCATCGGGTTTACCCTGCTTCCGCTTGTGGGCTTTCCGACCACGCCGTTTTACCTTGTCGCCGGCGCAACTTTCGGGACCCTTGCCAGCATTATCGGGGCTTCGCTGGGGCTGGCGGTTCAGTTCGCCCTCGCCTACTGGCTTGCGAGCAGATTTCTGCGAAATTGGATCGGGTGGCTCGTTCGCCGCGCCGGCTATACCATTCCGGAGGTCAAGCCGGCTCACCATCTGCGCGTCACCCTTATCGTCAAAGTCACGCCAGGTCCGCCCACTTTCCTAAAGAGTTACATCCTGGGATTGGCGAAAATCCCGTTTTCGACGTTCTTCCTTGTGTCGTGGACGTTCTCCACCGCCTACGCTCTCAGCTTCATCCTACTGGGCGAGTCTCTCATCGAAGGTGACTTGAGACAAGGCCTCCTCGGCCTACTGATCCTGGCGGCAACGGTCGGCGTCGTCTTTCTCTTGCGCAAGCGCTTCCCAAAGAAGACCTGAGTAAATCTAATTAATCTGGACACCCACTCCCCGCTCGCCAAACGCTCTGCCGTCAAGTTTATTTACGCGGTTCGCAGTTTTTGATTTCCAGTTTATTCTCGCTTCATCCCCCCCCGCCATCGCCACTCGTGAGGGCGTCAATTATATTTTGCGCGGTAGCGGTTGTGTGTGGGCGAGTCTCTCATCGAAGGTGACTTGAGACAAGGCCTCCTCGGCCTACTGATCCTGGCGGCAACGGTCGGCGTCGTCTTTCTCTTGCGCAAGCGCTTCCCAAAGAAGACCTGAGTAAATCTAATTAATCTGGACACCCACTCCCCGCTCGCCAAACGCTCTGCCGTCAAGTTTATTTACGCGGTTCGCAGTTTTTGATTTCCAGTTTATTCTCGCTTCATCCCCCCCCGCCATCGCCACTCGTGAGGGCGTCAATTATATTTTGCGCGGTAGCGGTTGTGTGTGAAAGAAGGACTTGCCGCCGGTAGGTGAGCGTCTAGCGTTCGTGGTTTTACCATGAAGATCGTTCTCGCGTATTCCGGGGGGTTGGACACCTCCGTTCTTGTTAACTGGTTGAAGCAGCACTTTGGTGCGGAGATCATCACCTTTGCGGCCAATATTGGCCAGGAGGAGGAGCTGGATGGTCTTGCCGAAAAGGCGAAGAAGACGGGTGCCAGCGCGCACTATACGGTGGACCTGACGGACGAGTTTGCGAGTGAGTTCATCAACCCGATGATGCGGGCGAATGCGGTTTACGAGGGCCAGTATTACCTGGGCACCTCGATTGCGCGGCCCCTGATTGCGAAGGCGCAGATCGCGATTGCGCGGGCCGAAGGGGCCGATGCCCTGGCCCACGGAGCCACCGGCAAGGGAAATGACCAGGTGCGTTTTGAGCTGACTTACGCGGCCCTGGCCCCGGACCTGAAAGTCATCTCGCCCTGGCGCATGGAGGTCTTCCGCAAGGCCTTTCCCGGTCGCAAGGAAATGATCGATTATTGCCAGCGCGAGGGTGTGCCCGTGGAGGCTTCGGCGAAAAAGCCTTACTCCATGGACCGCAACCTTTTGCACATTTCGTATGAGGCCGGCATTCTGGAGGATCCGTGGTTTGACCCGACCGCTCCGGAAAACCGCGACATGTTCAAGCTCACGGTGGACCCGACCGAGGCGCCGAATGAACCCGAATACATTGAGCTGGATTTTGCCAACGGCGACTGTGTGGCCCTCAACGGCGAGAAGCTGGCTCCGGCTCCGCTGCTCAAGAAACTGAACAAGCTGGCCGGTAAGCACGGCATCGGGCGCGTCGACCTGGTGGAAAACCGCTTTGTCGGGATGAAGAGCCGCGGGGTCTATGAGACGCCGGGGGGCACCCTTCTCCTGCACGGACGCAAGCAGGTGGAAACGCTCACCCTTGACCGCGATCTGGAGCACCTGCGCGACAGCCTCATCCCGAAATACGCCGAACTGGTCTACAATGGCTTCTGGTATGCGCCCGAGCGTGAGGCGCTCCAGGCTTTCTTTGACAAGAGCCAGGAGTCCGTCACGGGCACGGTGCGGCTGAAGCTCTACAAGGGCAACGTCATCACGGTCGGGCGCAAATCGCCGCTCTCGCTCTATGAGGAGGACGTGGCCTCGATGGAAGGCGTGCAGAGTGCCTACAACCCGGACGACGCGAGCGGTTTCATCCGCCTGCAGGGCCTGCGGCTGCGGGCCCGCCGCCAGCACCAGGACCTCCCAAAAGTGGACCTGACGACGAAACTCACGCGGGAATAGCGCCGAAATCGGCGGCAGTGGTCTGCATGCGCACCCGGACCAAGAAGGTAGTCCGGATGATTCATCGCCGGACCGCGACGGAAAAGCGGCTACCACCTTCCGCGCGCCTTGAGCGACGAGGCCCGCGCGCGTAGGGCTGACCGCGCGCCGCCGCCACGGGTCTACCGGTGAACCCTGGCCGACGACTCAAGCGCTTCCTGTCCTTGGGGTTCTCCGCACCTTTTCAATAAGTGATCAGGGAAAGACCCGGCACGCGCTTGAAGTCGCTTTCGTTTCGGCTCACCAGAGCAAGCCCGCTGGCCATGGCGTGACAGGCAATCCAAAGGTCATTGGCTCCGATGAGGTTACCATTCATTTTGAGATACCGGTAGATCCGTTGGTAAACCGAGGCCGCCTCAACGGGAAGAGCGACCTGATCCAGCCGATCCTCGGCGAATTTCACGTAAGGATGATCCACGCTTTCAAAGCCCGCCAAAAACTCTCCCCACGCAATCGGCGAAACCTGTAACCTGGCGTTTCGGTGAGCACCCAGAAAGGAGGCAACCGCCCCGGGATGCTTCGACTTTACTTCCCGCTGATAATCGATGAGCAGGCAGGTATCGATCATGAGCGTCACCATTTGTCTTCGGGCGGGCGGTCTGCGACCTGATGGGCTTCCAACATTTCCATCTGTGTTTCGCTTATCTCCGGAACCTGCGGAAAGGCCTCGAGCCAGGCCGCCGCTGTCGGGCTCTCTTCCTCCCACCGGCCCCGGCGAATAACCTGGGAAAAGGACTCCTTGGCATGTCGACGCGCCCGCCGCAGACGGTTATACGCATCCTCCGAAATAGAAATGTTTTTGGAACCCATACCCATATATGTATGGGTGATTATCGTCTGAGGTCAAGGACCGGGAAATCTTGAAGGCGGCATCCCTCCCATCTTCCACAAAACTCTCCAAACGGCCTTAACCTCGAATCCTCTCGGAGAAAAACGGGGACAAGTCTTTTCCAAGGGTGTCCTTTTTTTTTCCGATTTTCACTGATCTTTACAGGGTGGCTTTTGACCGTGGTTTTCTTGCTTGGATGGGCATGGGTGGGAATCTATGCCATTCATGGCTAAACGCAGATCCTGAGCGCCGGGGGTTCCCCATCGCCAAGGCCTACCCCTCTCTCAAAGGTCGCGGAATTTCTGGTCGCGGTCGCGCTCGATGGCGATGCTTTCAAGGCTGGCGATGCGCTTCTCCAACTCCGCAAGCTTGGCGGTGGTGGACTCGTTTTTCTTGCGCTCCTTTTTGCTGGCGACCATCGGGCGGAGGGTTTCCGCGAGGAAGATGATCAGAATGATGAGAACGATGGCGGTCCAAAAGCTCATGGGATAGCGTGGGGGAGTGAAATGAAGAACGTTGAAACCGGCTATTCCACGCGGCGCACCCGGACGGTCGAGCCGTAGCCATCCACACTGAGAAGGTAGGAGCCCATGGTGGCCCGGCGGATACGGACAACCGGATCTTCAAGGCGGACGACAAACTCGCCGGGGGCCGCTTGCCGCCAGACCTGCCCATTCTCCAAACGGAAAACGGTATTGCCGCGCCAGCCCCGGAATTCCCCGACAATGCGGCTTTCGATCGTGGAGGGGGTGTCGCGTTGGAAGATGGCCGCGACCCGAGTGGTGACCTGCTCCAAGCCGAAGGACGGTTCGCCCGATGGAATGGCCTCCTCGACCGCTTCGCGACGCTCGACCTCGATGTAGCCGTAGAGCCATGAGTTGAGCACTTCGAGCTCTTCGGAAGAAAGGCGGTGCAAACCGGCCGCGCGAAAGTCATCGGCGGACATGAGCGTCTGGATCTCCTGCCTGGGCCGGGTTTCCGGCTCACCGCTGGCAGAAGCCAGCGGGAGGGCGAATGCGGCAAAAAAAAGGACCGGTCGAAAGTCAAAGGTCGGGCATCGCCCGGGAAATAAAGCGTTCAATGCGTTCATAGAGACAGTCTTATTTTACTAGTTATCAAACTTATACTCTTCATACCAGCTGTCCTGAACTTGTGTGAACGGACACGGATTTAGAAAAAAAAGCACTCCGAAACGAATCTCGGAGTGCCGGGTATCTTGTTCAAAATGCAAAGCTATCAAAAAGAGAAACTAATTTGTGAATAGACAAACCGTCCAGTCGGATCGTAGAGTCCGCCAACATAGCCCTCGCTTTGATTCTGATTGATTGACAAGGGGGGATCACGGTCAAAGAGGTTTCTAACCCCCACAGTTATAACTCCTCCATACCAGGGAAGATTGTAACTGCCTTGAAGATCGAGAGTAATGTGCTTATTGACATCCCTATCATCAAACCCTGTAGGAACGGAATCCCGGAACTTGCCCATGTAATTCACCGTCCCAACCAAGGAATAGTCACCCTGCGTCCAAGAAAGCCGACTGTAGCCCTTCCAGCGAACAAATGCGTCAGAAGCGGTTGATTGCCCTGTGAACTCTTCGAGATCACTATCGGGATCGAACGACTCCTGGTATCTGAGAAGGCGTGATGCAACAAAACGCAAATCGAACCTGCCCATATTTGCCGTTTCCCACTCGTACCGAACCTCAAAATCGAGGCCGGAAACCTTAATCTCGCCCACGTTGTCTAAAGTAACGTCAAAGAAAAGAATTGTATCATCAGCACCACGAATGATTCTTGGATCATTCGGATTTCCGTCTACAATACTCTGCGCACTCGGTCTTCCAGCAATCCCCTTTCGGCTAATTCGCCAATAGTCGGTCGAGAATGTCAAACCGCGAACCGCTTCTGGACTGAGAACAATGCCTGCAAAATACTGCTCTGACGTTTCCGGATCGAGGTCTGCTGTTCCTCTCGTCACCAAAGAAGTCTCAAGACCCTCGTTTCCAGTTAGGGGATCGTCGATGAATGCACCGAACGTTGTCTGATACTCCGGATTCACCTGCCAAAGAGACGGTGCGCGAAAGCCCTCCGAGTATCCAGCCCTGAGAAGAAGCTGTTGATTAACCTGAAGCAATGCCGCGATTTTCGGAACAAACTTATCTCCAACATCGCTGTATTTTTCGTAGCGTCCAGCAAGCTGGATCTCAAGAGAGTCAGCAAAGTCAAATCCTTGATTTCTTCCGATGACTGGAATTGCAACTTCACCAAATACAGACCTAACATTCCGATTCAATAGTGTTTGAGAAACTGGCGACGGATCGAACTGGAACCGACCAGCAACATCACCGCTTGTTAGGGCCGGTGAGGGGTCGTCGTTAACCGATTCGCGACGATACTCAATTCCCAAGGCATAACCCAAATCTCCTCCAGGCAAGGAAAATGCAGCACCATCAATCTTCGCATCGAATACCTGCATAGTTGAGCCATAAAGAGATTTGGCACGCAGAACAGCATTCGCCGCTTCGATCGCAGCAGCGTTGCCCGGGTCGATTTCGTCAACATTGTCGAACGGATTATAAGCATCCGTTCCATCGAAGTTAAGGGCACGGTTGAATCCTGAGCGCAATAAAGCAGTATTCACTTCACTGGTGTTGGATGAACTGTAGAGTGCACCAACTTCCCAGTTAATCGGCACATCAACAAACGATCCTCTGAGACCTGCAACATAACGCTCAAAATCGGTTCGTGCGATGGAAAGCCTGGGCCCGGAGAGAAGGTCGCGGTAGCGTGAGGATCCCGAGATGTCCACTCCAAAGGGGTTATATACATTTGAAGAAGGAATGGTGAGTCGCTCTAACCCAAAATTGAACAAGGGTGCAGGAGCCAAAGCTGTCTCGGACTCATTTCGATTAAAGGTAATCTCGGCAAAAGCTTCCAGAGATTGGTTGATCTCGTGGTTCACGAACAATGATATGGCATGGCGTTCGGTAGGAGGCACGGCAATCGTGAAGGGATTATAGTTGAAAAATTGATAGGCGGGGTCGCCAAAAGCGGCACCTTGAGTTGCCCAATAATTGAAATCGTTAGGAGTCAACTGAAAACCTGTCGCCGTCGCCTTGCGCTGAGCGAACACAAAATCACCAACACCATCGGGCAAAGTGACGCCAACCAACCCAGGAGCAGTTACCGGAATTTGAAAGAGCCCTGGGATTCCAGAGGGACTGCCCGCATCTACTCCACCGCGTGGGCTCTGATCTGCGTCCCGGGAAAATCCACGGTCTGCATTGAAAAGCGCATTTCGTTTAAAATAAGAAACGTTTCCAAAGATTGAAGTGCCGCCTGATCGTGCTCCGAAGCTAAGGCTTGCCCAAAACTGGCCTTCATCTGTGGATGCCGTCGAATTACCATAGCCGACTTGGGTCTCGAACCCTTCATAATCCTTACGCAAGATGACATTGACGACCCCGCCAATCGCATCCGATCCGTAAATGGCACCAGCCCCATCCTTCAATATTTCAATCCGTTCAATGGCGGCCTGGGGGATTGAGTTCAGATCAAAGAAAGTGTCCGTTCCACCTAACGCAAAACCATAACTAGCTGATCGCCTCCCATTTACAAGAATCAGAGTTGCATCAGCACCCACTCCCCGGAGTGAAACTGCCGTTGCCCCAGTATTGCCGGTAGTGTTTTCTTGGTTTCCACTGAGACCACCGAAACCTGAAAAAGGCTGGTTTCTGATGAAATCGGAAACGGTTTGGAAACCACTTTTATCGATATCAGCGCGGGTGACGGAGAAAACCGGATTCGGCCCTTCCAGATTGATACGCGCAATGCGGGAACCCGTTACCGTGAAGGCTTCCAGTTCCTCATCCTCTTGAGCATGCAAATTTCCTGCGGCGACAACAGTCACGGCAAGAAACGCAGATGTCAGGCCGCGAGCAGCCCTCCAGTTTGGTTTTTTGTTAAACATCTTGTTAGGTTGAATTTTGATTTACTTGGGCCAACCGGTCTTTTGACCGTGGCAAAACACCTTATGACGGTGGATTTTTTTGAACGTTTTTCAAGCCTTTTGTTGAGCACTGTTAAAATCACATTACAAGCAAGCTATCCTTTTGATTTGCAAGCGTTTAGGTACCTCTATCAGGCGATTTTTCTGCGGAACGCCCCTTTCAAAGCTCACTTTCGGCACCGTTATTTTTGAATGGCGGGACTTTTTTTGAACATTCCGGTGCGGGCGGGTGGGGACTCGGGGAATCGGCTTAAATCGTCGCCAGTAGAGCGTGCCAGCTGTGATTCTGCGCTCGCTGGGATGCTTCCACGCTGGAAGCGTGAGCCCCTTGACTGCACGGGCAACGGCTCCGTTTGGGGCAATGGACTTTTCGCAGAATGCGGATGTCAATCGGTGAACACCTCGGCGAGGGTTTTCGCTTCGAGGGCTTTTCGGTCAAGTGTCTTCCCAGCTTCAATCAGGTAGGTCAGGCTGGGCCGCAGGAAAGTTTGCTGGTCTGCTGGTCGGGTGTGGTTTCGAGAATCAAGGAGGGGTTTGCAGGACCGGGGGGGCGCGTTGGGCGTAGCGAGGCCTTGTCCGAAGCGGCAAACATAATCCGGATGGCCGAACGGTCACGGCCTCGCAGAAAGCGACTGGGAATGGCGCGCGGTGGGCCGCCGCGCTGTCCGGCGATGAATCACCCGGACTACTTTTTGGCCTTCGGCGCGCCAGCCGAAGGCGAATGCGTTCACGCTGGAAGCGTCCGCCCCTCCGCCTCAGCGGGTGGCTTCGTAAGCGTTGCGAACGGCGTTGAGATAACGCTCCAACTCCGGGGAGGGGCGTGTCCGCAAGGCATCGGCGAGGATGGGGAGGGCGCTGCCGAAATCGCGGAGGCCCACGAGGAGGCGACCGTGTTGCACAAGGGCGTCGTAGCGGACTTCGTCGATGGTCTGCGCGCGTTCGTAAAAGAAGACGGCTTGGGCGGTGTCACCCATGTTGGCGTAATGGTCGCCCAAGAGGAGGAGCGTGCGCCCGTTAAGAGGGTCGATTTCGAGGGACTCTTCGAGGAGGGCGGCGGCTTCATCGCTGGCTCCGCGGGCAAGGGCGATCTGTGCGCGGAAGGTGATGGTATCGAGGCGCTGGCGGTCGGTCAGTTGCGACCCGTGCACCCGGTTGAGAGCTTCGAGGAAGACCTCGGCCTCGTCGAAAGCGCCGAACATGAGCAGGTTGCGGGACACGGTGAGAGCGGTGGCAACCGGAAGGCTCTGCTCCAGATTCAACGCTTCCAAATAAATAACGTTGGCAAGGAAAGGCAGTTGGAGGTTCAGGTAGATATCACCAAGCAAACGGAGGGCGGAGGCATCCGCGCGGCCCATCCGGCGGACAATTTCCAGCTGATGGGCGGCATTTTCTTCCTGGCCCAGGGCAACCATGGAGTTCGCCCGGGCAAGCCAGAGGTTTGTTTGCAAGGGGTCGTCGGCAAGGAGTTCGCCGAAGAGGGCGATGGCTTCGGGATGGCGGTTGGTGCGCGTGGCGGCCTGGGCCTTGCCGACTTTCCAGTCGCGGTTCGCGGGCTGGAGAACATAGGCGATCCGGTAGGCATCCATGGCCGACTGGGGGCGCTCGGTGTTGAGGTAAGCGAATCCGAGAAGCCCCCAAAGGATGGCATCGTTATCGCCCAGCTCAATGGCTTTCACAAGCATGGGAATGGCATCGGCAAACTGGTTTTGCTGGAGAAGAACGAGGCCGAGGTTGCGGTAAGCGCGTGTGAAGTTGGGGAACTTGCGGATGGCATCGCGGTAGTGGCGGGCGGCCGCGTTGAGATCGCCGGTCTGGAAGAGAATGCTTCCGAGCGTGAAATCGAGAGCGGCGCTGGACTCCGGAACAAGAGCGGCCCGTAAGCGGCGCGCGGCTTCGTTCGGATTGGTGCCGATGATATTGGCCAGCTCCTGGAAGAGCTGTCCTTCCTCCCGGCTGACCTCCGGCTCGGTGCGCGTGTTCACGCCGAATGTACCGAGAAAGCGCGCGCGGAACTCCGGATTGGTCCACGTGTTTTCACTCAGCGGAAAGATCTGCGCCGAGGTCACAGGGGGCGTGCTGAAGACGCACGCAAAGACAATCGGAAGGAAAAGAAAGGTTCGTCTGAACATGTGGATTACCTCGAAAAGTCGTAGGGAATGGGTTGAATGTAAGATGCGCGGACGGCCTGACCATCGCGGCGGGGCGGCTCAAAGCGCCAGCGGGCGAGAGCCTGGCGAACCGGTTGCACGGCTTCGCGGTGAGTGGAGCTGATGATCTCCATGACGGAGACGTTGCCCTGCTCGTCGATGAGGATGCGCGCCCGCACTTCACCAACCCAGCCGTTGACGGCAAACTCGGGTGGGAACTGCGGTGTGACGGTGGTCAGGCGCCGGGGACGTTCGTCGAGATCGCGGAGGGAGAAAATTTGCATGTCGGAAGCCGCATCCGGGCCCATGCCGAAGGCGTCGAAGTCGACTCCGGCGATGCCCGCCCCGCCCATACCCGGGTTAAGAGAGGCTTCGAGTTGGCTGAGATTGATGGGGGGCGGGGGCATATCGAGGTCGCGGACTTCCTCCTGGCGTTCCTCTTCGGGTGGAGGGGGCGGCTCAGGGGGCGGGGGCTCCGGAGGCGGGAGGACGGCTTCAATGGCAAGGATCCGGTGTGTGTCGCGCGGGTCCCCCGAAATCACCTGACTGATCGGCAAAATGGTGAGAACGAGCAGGGTGAGCAACGCCGTGCCCATGACCAAGCGAACGGAAAAGCCGCTGGTCTTGGGAACTTGAAAGCCCGATGTGGGCGTTTGGCGCGGGGAACCTGGCATGATCAACGCATGTCGGTGGAGATGCTCACGGAGATCGCTCCGCCGAGCTTGGCTTCGTCGAGCACCCGGACGAGGGTGCGGGTGGGGACGTTTTCATCAGCCTGAATGATCACGGGCATGCGGGGATCTTCCTGGACGAGGCGGCGGACTTGCGCGCGCACGCCATTGATACCGATTTCGCGCCCGCCATAGACGACGTTGCCGTTAGCCGTAATGGCGATAAGGATGGAATTCTTTTCCAGATCCATCTGCGTGGCGGCCTCCGGCTTGGTGATCTCCACTCCAGTCTCTTCGACGAAGACGGTCGTGACGATGAAAAAGATGAGGAGGATGAAGACCATGTCGATGAGGGGCGACATGTTGATATCCTCGCCCTTGGAGGGGGCGGAAAATACGCGGCGGTTTCTCATGAAGCTTCCCGGGTGGCTTTTTCAGATTGCCAACCTTCGACCAGTTGGACGGTTAGGGTTTCGAGGGTGTTCAACGTGCCCTCCAAATCATTTCGCCGCCGCCGGATCATGGATACCATAACGTATCCCGGAATAGCGATGATGAGACCGGTCTGCGTCGTGATAAGGGCCTCGGAGATGCCCCCCGCAATGAGGTCCACGGTGCGCCCGCCAACGGCGAGGGCGAGCCCCTCGAAGGTCGTGAGCATGCCCATGACCGTGCCGAGGAGACCCGTCAGGGGCGCGGCGCTGACAAGAGTCAGGAGCACGTTGTTGCGGCTGTCGACGGGGGCGAGATAGGCATTGCGAATCTCGGCAAACCGGCTGCGGACCTCGTGTGTGGAGCTGATGGCGGCGTCTTGCGTGTAGTCGAGGATCTGCCGCAGCTCGCCATGGGCGAGAACCGGATTGAAGACGTAGTTGGCCAGCTTCTGGCGCTTTATCCGGTAGAAGCCGTGCGCGTGCAGAAAGAACAATTGGTAAAGCGCAAGGGCGAAGATGCCCATCGCCAGAAACGTCAGGGGCACCATGAGCACGCCCCCGCTGAGGATGATATCAACGAACTCGGCGCTAAACTGTTGGAAAAGATCCCTCACTCGGCTAGATTTCTTATTCCGAAGCCTTCGAATCCGGGGTGCGCTGCACAGCCAGCCCGTTGACGAAGGAAACGGCCATGCGTTCCATGTTGGCCATCACGCCCTGCGCGCGGCGGTTGAGGAGGGCATGCATGATGAGCGATGGGATGGCCACGATGAGGCCGAACTCCGTTGTCACAAGGGCCTCGGAGATACCGCCGGAAAGGCGGCGGGCATCCCCGGTGCCGAAAATCGTGATGAGTTTGAAGGTGTTAATCATGCCGGTGACCGTTCCCAAAAGTCCCATGAGCGGGGCGGTGGCAGCGGTCACGGCAATAAAGGGAAGGAGACGCTCCAGTTTGGGCTGAAGCTCAATCATGCGCTCATACATGATTTCCTCGATGAGTTCCTTGCGTTCGTCGGAGTGCTCGACGGCATCCACGAGCATGAGCTGCGCCGGTCCGCGGACCTGTTTGGCCAGCTGAAGGGCTTTTTCTTTATCGCCTGAATTCAGGGCGGCGAGAATGCCGTGGAGGGCTCCGGGCTCCGGCATCTTCACGGAATAGATTTCAAAGGTCTTGTAGGCCGCAGTCAGAAATGCAAGGAGGGCAAAGCCGAGAATAGGCCAGATCCAAATACCTCCTTTTTGAATGTGTTCGAAGAGGGTATCGCGCTCGGCATCAAGGGCGAAGGCGTTACCCAGGGAGGGGTCGATGGGCAGAACTCCGCGGCTATTCTCGGCCACCGCGCGGATGTTGGCATCGGCTTCCCGGTTGATGGAAAAAACGGCCGGGGATGTGCCCGTGCGGAGGGAAAGGCCGGCGACCGGCGACTCAGAGCTGGCGAAAAAGCTCGCAGGGCCGTAAAGAATGAAGCGGCCATTTTCGAGTTCGCCAGTCGGGCCAACCGCCTGGCCTTCAAAGATGTCGCCCCCGAGAAGGCGGTCGAACCGGTCAATCGCCAGTTCCAAGATGAAGATTTGCTCAAGGACCCGCTGAATGCGCTGATTGCCCTCTTCGCCTTCGGCGGAAAGCGCGGCGCGGTCGTCCGCAGCCTGGAAGTCAAGCAGCTCCTGGCGGTAGATTTGGCGCTCGCTTACGTCCAAATCGCGCTCGAATCGCTGGCCGTAGTCGGTGATGAGGTTGGCCACGAAGTCGAGCTGCTCCTGGCGGCGCACAACCCGCTCGCGCAGGGCGTTGAGGTCGACTTGGCGGTTGTCGCGCAGGCGCTGGGCGCGATCCGCCTCACGGCGGGCTTCGCGCAGCTCCGATTGCAACTCGTTCAACTGCCGGTCCAAGGGGACTTTTTCGTCACGGATTTCCGCTTGAAGCGCGGCATAACGGCGAAGGGCGTCTTCCAGATCGCTTTGAATACTGGAAACGGCCCGGTCAAACTGCCCCCAGGCGGGTGCGCCCAGAAGGAGGAAGAGAGGAAGAAGGATGCGTGTGCTCACTTTGAGGACGGAAATGCGCTTGGATGAATTCATGGGTGCTTAGCGGATTTCCACAGGAAGATTGATGTAGCGGGCCTGTTCTGTGCCACGGTAAATTGTAATGAATGACTGCACGGCGGGTGCCATTTCCGGCTGCTCGGTCCACTCCCACCCGCTGGCTCCGGGCCGTCCGTGCCCGGCATGGCGCCCGGCCGAGTCCACGTAGTAGGCGGCCGCCAGGCCAAAATAGATTGTCTGCGTCTGCACCGGATTACCCGCCTCAAATTCGCGAAACTCATCAACAATCGTAACGACCTGATTGAAACGCTGAATGAGAGTGAGGATACCCATGACCGGCTGGATGCGCTGAGCAATCGCGCGTGTGGATGACTGCCCGGGCTCCGGCAATGCGTTGTAAAGGGAACGGGCTTCCTCCTGAAGCGGCGGAGGGAGACGCGGGCGCAGACGCTGAAGAGCTTGCTCGGCCCCTCCAATGCGCTCGGCGACGGCGGCATCCGAAGTCCGGAGAAACTGGTCGCGCTCAGTCAACTCGCCGCGCTCCCGTTCGGCTGCGCCGATATCTTCCTCGGATGCGGCAATGCGCTCCTGAAGGGCCTCCAGTTCCTGCATCTGGACCTCGATTAGGTGTTCGACCGAAAGGCGTTGCGATTCCCAAGCGGCACGTTCCCGCGCTATCCGGCGCTCAGTCTCAACCCACTCACGCAGGGTCTCGGAGGCCGTTTCCATCTGATTGGCGGTGTTGGAAAAGCTGGTCGGCGCGGCCATCAACGCGACGACCGCGATGATCCCAGTAAATTTGCACAATTTCATTCTGGCTTTGAGTTAATATCCGAACCCTCTCACTAGGATTGGGGGGAAAGCGGCCCAACGTTTTCTCGTGAGGTTCACTTTTCTAAGGTTCTTGATGGTTTGTGGACTAATCTTTTGGGGGAAGATTCAATTTTTCTCTGTTGATGCAAGCAGAACTTGTGCCGCCAGCGTGTTCGGATGCGTTAACTCAATCGGATGCGGACATCCGACAACATTCGCCCCCCCGCGCCAAGGGTCCAGGGGGAAAACCGGCGCTTGCTGCTTGCATGCGGTATCGGAAATGGCGATCTTACAGAAGATCCAAATCTCTTCAGCCTCCCATGACCGACAAAACCGCCAGTCCGTCGCCGGCTAACCAGACGCTTAACCGCCGGGCGCGTTCCCTTTATCAAGTAACCTTCAGTGATCAGAGCATGGCCGCACTCAACAAGTTGCCGGTGGAAGATCAACTGAAGCTGGTTGACCGCATCAGCAACCTTTCGCCGCATCAGCTTGAGAATCCGGATGACTCGATTGGCAGCTTTCAGCGAGACGGGCGGACTTACTATCGGGTGCGCGCGGGAGAATTCCGCTGCTATTTCGAGATCAACGGCAATACGCTCTTTAGCCACTACATCCTGCACCGCAATTCTCTCACCGATTTCATCTACCGCAACAAACTGCCGGTCACCGAGGAAACCATGGCTGAGGAACACACCTCTTTCTGGAAATATTTGGAGTCCCTCAAAAAGAACGATTGAGGCGCGGCGGAGAAACCCCATCCTCCGGCATACGATGACCGTTTCGCCCCCCCCCCCTACTCCAACGCGGAGGAAGCGAGCAAAATCTACTTCCTGCCCAACCTCATGACAGCGGGAAACCTCTTTTGTGGTTTTGTGGCCGTCATCCGCTGTATTCAGGCGAAGTTCGCCTCCACGGCAGAGGGGGCCGATACCCTTGTCGACACGATCGCCCGCACCCCCGAGCAACTCTATGAACAGGCTGTGTGGTTCATTCTCGCGGCCGTGGTCTTCGATATTCTCGACGGTCGCATGGCCCGCCTGACAAAGAAAGAGTCGCTCTTTGGAAAGGAATTTGATTCGCTTGCGGATATTGTTTCCTTCGGGATGGCTCCGGCGCTGCTGGTGTTCTTCCTCCTTCTCTCACCCACTGCGGATTTTCCGCTGGTGCGCACGCTGGGGGGGCTGGTCGGCTTTTTCTATCTACTCTGTGCGGCCATGCGTCTGGCACGCTATAACGTCATCACTTCCCCGCTCCTTAAACCCTCGGAGAATTTCCCCAAGCATGATTTTGTCGGCCTCCCGGTTCCGGCCGCCGCTGGCATGATTTCCTCGCTGGTGCTCGTGATCAACCGTGCGGAAACGCCGACCCTCACTTTTATCCTACCGGTATTTCTGGTCCTCATCGCCCTGCTGATGATGAGCCGGGTGCGTTATCCCAGCCTAAAGTCCATCGGCGTGCGCACGAAAATGGACCTGGGCACCTTCGCCGCCGTTATTCTTGTCCTTGTAGGGACCTATGTCTTCCACTATTTCGCCATCGCCGTCCTCTTCGCCGGATATATCCTCTATGGACTGATCAGGCATTGGTTTCCAAAGCGATCAAAGGCGGCGAACTGAAGCGACCCCCATCCACCATCCATCCACATCACACAAAGATTACAAAGATTAATATGTTCTGAATATTTACATTGACATTCATGCTGATACCCTTGGAATGGCAGGATGAGCATGAGTAGGAGATATTCTCGTCGATTACGGTATCCACGATTAGCTTGTCACCACCTTATTTCGAGGGTGGTGCAGAAAAGGTGGCTGATGGATGAGGAGGCGATGGAGGCGATGAGGCATATCATGCGCTCGCAGGCGGCGTTTGCGGGGATGGAGGTGCTGACGTATTGCTTCTTGGCGAATCACTTTCACATCTTCGTACGACTGGATCCGAAGGAGACGGAGGATTTGGACGATGCGGGGCTGGTGGGGCGGTTTCGGGCGCTCTATGGGGGGACACGCTGCGCTTCGCTGGGCTTGGATGCAAAGGATTTGGAGGTGATTCTGAGGAAGAACGGGGGCTCCGCAGAAGGAATACGTCGACGCCTGAAGGCGCGGATGGGGGATGTGTCGGTCTTTATGCGGGAAGTGAAGACGCGCTTTACCTTCTGGTATAATCAGAAGTGCGGGACGGTGGGCACCTTTTGGGCGGAGCGTTTCCGCAGTGTAGTGGTGGAGGCAGATACGGCGGCGCAAAGGATGGTGGCCGCCTACATCGACTTGAATCCGGTGCGGGCAGGCTTGGTTGCGGATGCGGGCGACTATGGTTTCAGTGGTTTTGGGGAGGCTTGCGCGGGTGGCTCGGCGGCGCGGCGGGGAATCGCGAGGATCGAGGGAAGTGCGTCCTGGACGACGAAATGGCACGAGCGCTACCGGGCGCGGTTGTGTAGCCGGATGGCGCCGGGAGAGTGCTCTCGCCAGGGAGCCGACCGGAAGCCTTCCGAGGGGGCGAAGGGCGAGAATAGGGGAAGCGCCGTTGCGGCCGAAGGATCCCGGCTTCTCTCGAAGATCCGCGCTTTCAGTGAGAGCTGGGTGGTTGGGTCGGTTGCATGGGTGGAGAGCTTCTGCGGGGCAAATGGTTGGCTGGGCTTTCGGAAGGGAAGAAGGGCCAAACCGGCCGTTCAGAACGGAGGGGATGATTTCGAAAAGATCGCGACTGCCGCAAAACGACGCTGAGGACGACTTAAAGCGGGGATGCGTCGTGTTGACTTCGTGTTCCTTGCTCCATTGAAGATCATTGAAGATCTCTCCCGGTCCAATCGGAGGTTCGGATAAGGTTTCACCAGATCCCTATAAATCGCCGAATGGCGGTGGATTTTTCTGAATCGGCTTCCGCTTGCGGGATGTTCTCGAAGCTGGCCTCGGGAATGAAGGCGACAAAGACCCTCCAAGGCGCTCGACCAACCACCTTGCCGCCCTCCGAAAAAGTTCTTCGCAGGACGGCGGGATAAGCCACGCACAAGCGGGGAATATCCTGTGAATAAACGGGGGGTTGTTCTTGTGCCCAAAGTCGCTGGTCCCGCAGGCACACCTTGCCCCCATCGAAAGAGACCGTTAAGTTTCTCCAAGGCAATCGATTGCGGAGTGATCCCGCTTATTCACAGGGAAGAAGAAGAGTATGTTCTTTATTTAATATATACACTCTCTTCTCTAATCAGGCAGGTGCACGGTCTGTTGGTGAAAATGTTTTGCCTTGCCGGAAGCGAACCCTTGAATCGCGCTTATCCATGAAGTTCAAAATCAACCGGGACCATTTTTCGAGCGGGCTACAGCAAGTGCTCAACGTTGTAGGATCACGGGCCACGATGCCCATCCTGAGCAATGTCCTCATTGAGGCGAAGGACGGCTTTATTTCCCTCACGACGACAAATCTGGACCTCGGAATCCGTTGTCGGGTGGTGGCGGAGATCCAGGAAAGCGGGGCTCTCACCCTGCCCGTCCGCAAGCTGTTTAGCATCGTCAAGGATCTGCCGAGCTTGGAGGTTGAGCTGGAATCGCACACCAACCACCAAGCGAAAATCACCTCCGGGACGAGTATTTTCCGCATCATGGGCATTGGTGCCGATGAATTTCCGCCGCTGCCGGACTTTGCCGACGAGCACAGTTTCGTTCTTCCTCAGGGAGATTTGCTGCGTATGCTCAAGAGCGTTTCCTACGCTCAGTCGACGGACGAGACACGGTTCATTATGAACGGGGTCTACTTCAATTTTGAGGAAGGGAAGCTTACCCTGGCGGCTACGGACGGTCGGCGCCTCGCGGTCACGAGCCGGGAAATGGAGGTCTCCCCTGACAATCTCGGCAGCCTCATCCTCCCGGCGAAGACCGTCGGCGAGGTGGAGCGGTTGCTTGGTCAGGGCGACCAGGTGCGCATCGCTTTCAACGAGCGCCAAGTGGCCTTTGAAATCAGCGTCGGCGGCGAAGGCAAAGAAGGCGGGCTCAGCGAGAGCATTTACCTCGTTTCCAAGATCGTGGAAGGGAATTATCCGAACTACCGTCAGGTGATCCCGAAGGAGACCGACCTCCACGTGAAGCTGAACCGCGAGTCTTTTGCCAATTGCGTTCGCCGCGCCGCTCTGGTGACGAGCGAAAAGAGCAACTCCATCAAGGTGCGGGTACACGATAACCTCATGGAGGTCACCGGTTCGAGCAGCGAAGTCGGCGAGGCGAATGTTTCGCTCGCCATCGACTACAGCGGGCCGGATGTGACCGTTGCCTTCAATCCGGGGTTTCTCATCGATCCGCTCAAAGCCCTCTCCCGCGACGAGATCATCTTTGAGTTTAAAGACGAACTCAGCCCCGGCGTAATCCGCACGCAGGACAGCTTCCTTTGCGTGGTGATGCCTTTGCGGCTCAATTGATTGATGGATCACCTTTGGGGAATAGCTTGGTTGGGGAGCGGTGTCTTCACCGTTCTGATGCTTTGGGGTGCGTTGCGCACCGGCAGCCCCCTGGCGTCCATTGCGGCCCGCTGGAGCCGGTGGGCTTTCCTCAGCCTCTCCATCTTTTGGGTGCTTGATCAGGTGATCCTTCCCGGGTATCCGCCGGGCGTCCTTCTCGTGGTCTCGGCGTTGGTCTGGTTTCTCGTCGAAAGCATGGTGACACACTTCGCGGTGATCAGCCTGAGCCGGAGTGAATGGCCCCTCTTTCCCCGCTTCAAAGTCGCGGAATCCAGTGAAATCTGGCCCAATGGGACACGGTTTATCCGTCTCCGCGATGCGATTCGCCGCCACGGTTTCAAGCGGGTGCAGACGCTGGTCTCGGATCTGGCCGAGGAAATCCACGTGCGCCTGGCGATCTTTCAAAACGAAGACAAGACGGTGCAGTTGAATGTCTACTTCATCCCTTCCTTGCGCGGAACACTCCGTGTTTCCCTCGCCCTCCAATCGGAGACCGTGCATGGCCGCCGCGTGGTCACGGATAACGTCGGCCTGCCCTTCGGCGGGTTTTACCCCGATGCCTGGTGGGTCGAACGGCGCCCCCTCATGCGCAGTTTTGAACAGCTGCTCAGCCGCCACCTCGCCCGTCTGGATGCTTGGGGCGACGAACTGGCTCCACAGGAAACCGATCCCCTCAGCCGCCTGAACGACGACCAGAGCCGCATCGAGCGCCTCAACCGCGAACTCGGATTCCTTCATCAAACAGCGGATGACGAAATTCCCGACCGGATCACCGCGCCCGGACGCTATCGCATCTGGAAGGAAATCTGGACACTCGGCTATCTCGGCCGCTCGCGGCGCTATTGAGGGCCGATTAAAGGGCCTTGCTTGCGCTTGCTGTCCGCCGTGATAGCCTGCGGTCATGGAAGCTACCGACTACAAAGACATGTTGCGGGCGGCGGACCCGGCCAAATATGGCACGCCCGAAGCAGGCTCGTCGCTCGAAGAAGAAGCCATTCAACGCTTCTCCGCCTTTTTCCGCGATATGACGGTCGAGCGTGTGCGGGCCGACACCGCGCGCGTTTACGCGGAAGGGGCCATCCTCCACGACACCTTGAAGACGCACACCGGTCTGGCCGATATCCAGGCGTATTTTGAGAAAACCGCCGCCCGCGCCAAAGGCGTGCAGGTGGAAATCCTCAAAGTTGTGCGGGAGAGCCCCGACTATTACTTCATCTGGTCCATGGACATCACCTGGAGCGCTTTTTCAAAGAAGGGCCAAACCACGCGATCCTTCGGTATTTCCCACCTCCGCTTCGACCGCGAAGGCAAAGTCACCCTCCACCACGACTTTTGGGACTCTGCCTCCGGCTTCTTCGAACACCTCCCCCTCGCCGGCCCTCTCATCCGCTTGATCAAATCCCGCGTCTGAGGGGCTCTTACCCAAAAATCCCCGTCTCTACGAAAATCCCCGTCTCTACTAAACTCTACCGTATAGTTTAATGTTGAGGGAAGTGGGTTTTCCAGACCGGAGAGGTGTGAAGAAATACACGCAGGTTTTTTAACTATAACCATCGTTGATAGTAATTAACCGCATAGTTAAATATTGCGCGATTGACCGTTCCCGCCTTGGCCCGGTGTTTGTCGAGATATACAGGTTATTGGTAGTAACGGGCGACGCGCGCGGCGGTGTCGCGGTAGGCGACGTCGGCGGTGTAGAGGGCCTTGAAATGGGTGGCGGCGGTTGGGGCGTCGGCGAGTTTTTCGCAGGCGTCGGCAAGGGCGTAGCGCAGTTCTTTGCCGAAGTCGTCGAGTTGGGGATGGTCGGCGAGGAGGCTTTCGAACTGGGCGCGGGCCAGGTCGGGTTTGCCGGAGAGGAGAAAGGCTTCGCCCACGCGCAGGCTGGCGCGACGGCGGACGCGGGGATCCCGCTGGGCGGCTTGGAGGTGGGGCGCGGCTTCGTCGCCACGGCCGAGTTGGATGAGGGTTTCGCCCATCTGCAAGCGGAGATCGGCGTCGCCAGGGTAGCGTTCGAGGAGGGCGCTGAGGGCTCCGGCCCGATAGGTTTGGTGGGCGTGCCGGACCGATTCACGGTCGGCCTCGCGCGTTTCTTCCACGCGGGCGCGCCAAAGGGCGTCTTCGTAGGTGAAGGCGAGCCGTTCGAGGGCGGGATCGTCGGTTCCAGCGGGGGTGGCGCGGGCCTGGCGGAGGGCCTCGACGGCGGCCGCTCCTTCGCCGAGGCGATGATGATCGGCGGCGATTTGCTTGAGAAGGGTGAAGTCGCCGGGTTGGTCGGCGAGGAGCGCGGTATTTTTCTCCAGGCGGAGGCGGACTTGGGCGGGGTCGTCGAGGAGGCGCGTTTCCTTTGGGGTGGCCGGGTCACTTTCGGAGGCTGCGGCTGCGGCGGCGGGAGCGTCGGTGCCTTCGGCGGCGGCCTGCCAGGAGCCGGAACCAAGTGTTTGCGCGACGGAAGCGGTTTTTAAGAGAGCTTGGGCGGTGCTGGCTGAGGGGTCGATTTGCAGAGCCTTTTCGGCGACGCGGACGGCATCGGGCGAGCGGTTTGCCAGGATCAGGGCATTGCCAAGGAGGACCCAGCTCTCGACTTTGTTGGGGGATTGCTCGCAGAGACCTTCGAAGGCGAAGACGGCGGTGTGTGGGAGGTTTTGCTCAAGGGCGACTTCTCCGAGCAACCGGTGGGCCGGTGCGTGGGTGGGCGCGGCGGTGAGGGCGCGTTCAATCTCGACAAGCGCGCGGGGGGCATCGCTTTTGCGCAGGCGGCCGGCTTTGGTGAGCTGCACGGCGGCGGTGAGGCCCCCGGTGAGCTTTTTCCACCCGCCGCCGGCGGCTTTGCGCTTTTGCGATTCACGCAGGGACGAGCGGATTTCGAGGCATCCGGGATGCTGTTGTAGGAGGGTTTCACACAGACTGATGGCGTAATCGGGATCGCCCGATTGCGCAGCGGCGCGCGCTTTTTCGGCGTGTTTGCGCACGCGTTCCGGAAGAGATGGGAGGGGAGCGTCCGAGTGCATAGCCACCCTTCCAATCAAAGCAAGGGGAGGTGACGGGCAACTGTCTTTTGCAATTCGTCCAAAGTTTGGTCGACGAGTTCGGGGGTGGACGCTTCCACAAGGAGGCGGATTTTGGGTTCGGTCCCGGAGTAGCGCAGGAGAATGCGGCCGCTCTTGCCGAGGTTCGTTTCCAAGGCGACCAATTCGTTTTGCAGCCCGGCGTGCCCTTCCAGGGGAACTTTTTCGCGCACCCTCAGGTTGATCAGTTTTTGGGGGAAGAGGGTGATGGCCTTGCGCGCTTGGGAGAGGGGCTCACCGCGCCGGAGGAGGCAGGCAAGCAGTTCCAGGGCACCGATACAGCCGTCGCCGGCGGGAAGCCGGTCGGTGACGATGAGGTGCCCGCTGTTTTCTCCGCCGAGTTGAAAGCCTCCTTCGAGGAGGCGGTGCAGCACGTTCCGGTCTCCCACCGGGGTGCGTTCGAGACGAAGATTCTGTTTTTCGAGAAATGCGGCGAGGCCGGCATTGCTCATAACCGTGGTGACGACCGTGTCGCCCGGAAGGCGACCTTCGACGTGCAGATGCTGAGCGAGGAGCCCGATGAGGCAATCGCCGTCGACTGTTGCGCCGGTTTCGTCGATCACGATGAGGCGGTCGCCATCGCCATCGTGGGCAATTCCGATGTTGGCGCCGTGTGTGCGGACGGTTTCGGCTAGAATCGCGGGGTATTCGCTGCCGCAGTTGGCGTTGATATTGTGGCCGTCAGGGAGGGCACCCAGGCGGATGACGCGGGCACCGAGGGCTTCGAGGATCTCCGGGGAGGTGTAGGCGGTGGCTCCATTGGCCGCATCCACACAGATGGTCCAGCCGACGAGCGCATTGGGCGGGAGAATACCGGTGACAAACTGTTTGTAGTGGCGGCGGGCATCCAGACCGAAGGAGGCCGGTGGGCGCGCGGGCCGGGGCAAATCCGGGGTCTCTTCGAGGCGCTTCTCAATGATGGCTTCTTCCGCTGTGGTGAGCTTGAGACCGCCTGGGCCAAACAGCTTGATGCCGTTGTCCGTGGCAGGGTTGTGGGAAGCCGTGACGACGAGGCCACCGTCCAGATCAAGTTGCCGGACAGCCAAAGCGACGGCCGGCGTGGGGACGATGCCGCCGTCGAAGACCTTCACTCCAGCCGCATCGAGCCCCTCGGTGAGCCAGGTGCTGAGGGCGCTGCCGGAGGCGCGGGTGTCTCTGCCGATGACCACATGCAGCGGCTTGTTGGGCGAGCTTTCGCGGATGTGATTGCCATAGGCGTAGCCGAGACGGCGGACGAAGTTTTCGGCGAGCAGCGGCCCGTCAACCGCATCGCGGATGCCGTCGGTGCCAAAGTATGGAGGTTTCATGAAGCGGAAGGCTGAAAATGTGCGCGGGCGCGGGCGATCCAATCGGCCAGAGCGGGGCCGCGGAGGATTTCGCGGGCACGGTCGATGCCGGCTTGGGCGGTCGTGGTGTTGCCCGCGATGTAAAGGGCCACTCCGGCATTGAGGCAGATGGTGTCCTCCAGCCCACGGGGTGCCTGACCGGTGCACAATCGCTCAAAGAGGGCGAGGTTTTCCTCTGCATCGCCCCCGGCGAGGTCGCTTTCGGGACAACAGAGGAGGCCGTAATCGGTGAGTTCGCCCGAGGGCGGCTGAGCGGCAAGGTGACCGATGCCCCGGATCTCGTTGCGCCCGGCGGTGGTGAACTCATCAACGCATTTGCCCCCCGGCAAGACGGAGGATACCGCCACACCGGCGCGCAGGCCCAGAGCGGTGAGGGCATCGCCCAACGGCCCGACCCACTGTGGATGAAAGACGCCAAGAAGCTGGTGAGCGGGGCGGGCGGGGTTGATGAGGGGACCGAGAATGTTGAAAATCGTCCGCCGTCCCTCTTCGGCAAGGGCCTTTCGCACGGGCATGATACTCTTGAATGCCGGGTGAAAGGACGGGGCGAAAAAGAAGCAGAAATTCAGCGCTTCGACCGACGCCCGGAGGTCGTCCGGTTCCGTGAGCATGGGAATGCCGAGGGCCCCGAGAAAGTCGGCTGAGCCGCTGCGGGAGGTGATGGCGCGGTTACCGTGCTTGAGCACCGGAACACCGGCTGCAGCGGTGATGAGCGCGGCCACGCTGGAAACATTGTAGCCGCCAAACCCCGTCCCGCCCGTGCCGACGATATCAATCGCCCGCTCCCGCCACGAGTCCAAGCCGGGATCGCGGGCGAGCCCGCGGAAAGTTTGCGCAAAGGCGGTCACCTCTTCGACCGTTTCCCCCTTTTTGGAGAGGGCGATGAGCAAAGCTTTTTTTGCCTCTGGATCGAGGCCCTCCTCGGCGAGAAGACCGGCAGCCTTGGCCGCCTCGGTGGGAGACAGGTCCTCCCCGGCGGCCAGTTTTTCCGTGTAAGCGTGCAAAGCCATTCCTTTGGAGAGAAGGCGGTTAGGGCATCTCAGCAAGAAAAATGTGGCGATCCCAAAACCTCTTAACGGCGCACGAGCGCGCTGAGGTCCCCGGCTCCGCTGGCGAGAAACGCCGACCGCACCTGCCCGAAGGCCGTGAAGATTTCGGTCGGCCCGTGCAGCCCGGGGAACCGCAGGGCGAGGGAGTGGCCGTTGCAGATGGCTTCGGCAGCGACGCCGGGCACACGGATGGTGCACTCCCGGCAGTCCGGGGGGTAATCGACGGTAAGGGGGCTGTTTTCATCCAGCGCCTCCACGCCATCAATCAAACCTTCCACGGAAACCGCTTCATCCAGAGGAAAAAGAAGCGTCGAGAACAGGGCCGGAAAAAGGGCGTCCAACTTTGCCGGGAGATCCGGATCGGCTCCCCGCAATTGTGCAAGGCGGTGGGTGAGCAGATAGAGGGAAGGATCGCTGGGATCGAGGGCATAGGTTTTCTCCAAAGTGAAGTGCCTCGCCGCAAGCATTCCGGTCGGGCCGGAAACCGAGAACGACAGATCCCTCCGCTTGTAGCCAAACGTGGCCCGGGCCTCGCGAAAAAGCGCCTCCCCCTCCCCTTCCAGCTCTGGCGCACACAGTTTCCCCAAAAAAGCCTCGGTCGTCGGCGTCACACGGTCGGGAACCGTATGCAGTCCCTTCCGAAAACCCGGCAAGCGCCGAACCTCGCCCGATTGCACCCCCTCCAAAACAAGCCGCGCCAACTGCCCCTCCGGCAGCGGTCCCTCTCCCTCATTCATTGCCCGGCTTCGCCCCTTTCATCCGCGCCAACACACGTTTCCCTCAGACAATTGTCAAAATCAGAAAAAAAATGTTCAGAAATAAAATATTGCCATAACCTTCGGCCTCCTCTCGCAGGGAGATGAAGAGATACATGCTTAGTTGGATTTTGGTCATACGATTTACGCAACCAACAGAGAGGGGGTTTGACCGATGAGGGAGGGTTGATTTGAAGTGGGGGGCAGTGGCGGCGTTGGATGATAACTTTGTGCATGAATTGAAGGCGCGGGTCCCGATTGAGGATCTGGCGGGACGCTACACGCAGTTGAAACGGGCGGGGCGGAACTGGGTGGGGCTCAGCCCGTTCACAAATGAGAAAACGCCGTCCTTCAACGTCTTGCCGGAGAAGGGTATTTTCAAATGTTTCTCTTCGGGGATAGCGGGGGACGCGATCTCCCTGGTGCGGGAGAAGGAGAAGATGGAGTTTGTTGAGGCGGTGGAATACATCGCCAAGCTCTACAACATCCCCGTGCGCTATCGGGAGGGAAGCCCGGCAGCGCCGGTGGTCAACCGCACCCTGCGCCGCGAGATCGAGGAGATTCACGAATACGCGGCGGAGTTTTTTCATCGCACCCTCATGGGAGAATCGGCGGAGGCCGATGCTGTGCGGCAATATTGGGTGGATGCGCGCAAGTTCGATTTGGAAGTGGCGCGGGCTTTTCGGATCGGCTTCTCACCGGTTTCCGGATTCGATCTCAACAAGCTCCTCATTGACAAGGGCTTCTCTGTGGAAGGGCTCGCCCAATGCGGTCTCTTTTACGTGAATGAGCGGGACCGCAACGCCAACCGCTTCCGTCCGCGTTTTCGCGGGCGCCTGATGATTCCGATCCGCGACGCACAGAATCAGATCGTCGCTTTCACCGCCCGGCAATTGCCGCAAACGCCCGAGGACGACCCCACCGTCAAGGCGAAATACGTCAACTCGCCGGAGAGCCCGGTTTTTCACAAGAGCCGCCTGCTTTTCAATCTTGAGCGCGCCCGTGAGGCCGTGGACGACGATACGCCCTTTCTCATGGTGGAGGGCCAGCTCGATGCCATCCGCTGCTGGACCCTGGGGTTCCGGGCCGCCGTGGCCCCCCAAGGCACCTCGGTCACGGAAGAGCAACTCCGCCTCCTGCGCCGCTACCAACCCCGGGTCGACATTCTCCTCGACGGCGATGCCGCCGGCCAAAAGGCTGCCCTCCGCATTGTGCCCCTCGCCTTCGCCGCCCAAATCGAGCCGCGTTTTGTGAGCCTGCCCAAAGGAGCGGATCCCGACAGCTTTCTTCTCGAGAAAGGTCCCGATGCTCTGAAAGCCCTCTGCGCCGGGGGAGTGCCGATTATTCCGTTCGCCGTGGGTGCGCTCACCGGTGATTCCACGCCGAGCGCCACCGAGCGCGGAGTCATCATCCGCACCCTTGCCGATTATCTGAAATCCTGTGAATCGCAGGTCGCGCGGGCGGCCTATCTTGAAGAAGCCGCCGAACTTCTCGGCGCGGATCCGTTGGCCGCCCTGGCCGACGCCCGCCGCCTATGGAGCCGTCGCGCGCTGGGTCCGGCAGCCACCGGTGCGAGCGCCGCCCCTCAGCCGGATGAACCGCAAAACCCCGAAAGGCCCGGATTCGTCAAAAAACGCTTGACGGAAGTGGAGGAAGGTCTACTTTGGATCATTTTGTTGGATGCGCGCTGGGCTCCACTCCTGGCCGAAACTATTCACCACGAATGGTTGGATGTTTCGTCTCCCGTAGGGCGCATTCTCGGACGAATTTTCGCAGAGGTGGAAGAGGGAAACTGGGAAGGATTGCAGCAAGTCGACGCGCTCTTGGAAACCTCCGAAGAGCGCTCCGCTTTCTATGATCTGCAATTCCGCGAACCGCCGGAAGATTTTGACGCCAGCCTGCACGCGCGCGAATGTGTGCGGTTGCTCCTGCAGCAGTTTATTCGCCGCCGCCGCCAAGTCCTCACGCAGGCGGTCGCCCAAGTGGGGCAAGATGCCCGCGAAGTGGGCCGCCTTCTCCGCGAACGAAAAGAACTCGTGAATCTCGCCCAAACCCTTCCCTCTCTGGACCACCTCCACCTTGAACCGGAAAACGGTTCAGTCGTTCCTTCATGATCGGATTGAATCATCCCCCCGCATCCATGCCCACAGCCAAAAAAATCTCCAAAGCCCCCGCTTCCAAAAAAGCGGCCAAGAAATCGACCACAGCCGCCAAGAAGCCCGCCAAGGCACCGGCGAAAAAGGCAGTCAAAGCCACTGGCGCGGCCTCGGCCAAATCCGGGGCAAAAGCCAAGACCGCTGCAAAAACTTCGGCAAAAACAAAGGTGAAAAAGGCCGCCGCCAAGACCCCTCAATCCGCTGAAGCGCCCGCCGCTCCGGAAGCCGAAGAGAGCAAAATCAAAAAGACCCCGGGTGCCAAAAAAGCCGCTGCCAAGCCCCTGAGCAAAAAAGCCGCCAAGGAAGAGGAAAAGCGCAAGGCAGCGGAGAAGAAAAAGAGCGTGGCCGTGAAGGCGATCGCCGCCCTCGCGAAGAGCGACGACGAGGACAGCGGCGACAAAGGCGGCGAGGTCAACGACCGCATCCGCCTCCTCATCCGCAAATCCAAGGAGCAGGGTTACCTCACCTACCAGGATATCAATGACGAGCTGCCGGAGACCGTCGACAGCCCCTCCGAGATCGAAAACGTCATCACCATTCTCGAAAATCTCGACATCGACATCATCGATTCCGAGGAGGTCGAGCTCTACAAGCAGCGCCTCGAAGAGCACACGGAGGAAGAGATGCGGACGGCCCAGGCCGACATCCTCGACGACCCCGTGCGCATGTATCTCAAGCAGATGGGCCAGGTGCCGCTGCTCACGAGGGAAGAGGAAGTGGCCATCTCCAAGCGCATCGAAGAGGCCGAGATGCGCGCCACGGAGCATCTCTTTTCCATCGCCTTCACCAAGGAGTTTCAAAAGGACCTCGCCCAGCGCCTCATCTCCCGCGAGGAACGCTTCGACCGGGTGGTGCTCGACAAAAAAGTCGATAGCCGCGAAGGCTACTACAAGCTCCTCCCCAAGCTCATTGAGCAAATTGAGGGCCTCGAAAAGCGCCTCGACAAAGCCTGGATTGAAAGCCGCACGAGTGAAGACGAAGCCGTTCAACTGCGCGCGGGCAAACGCTACAAGAAGATCGAGAGCGAGCTTCCCGATGTCTTCCGCAAGTTCTGTTTCAAGCTGAAGGTCTTTGAGGAGTATCTCGAAACCCTGGAGCCCATGATCCGCGAAATCCAAGACCTCGTGGACAGCATCGACATGGCCTCGCGCGCCAACGTGCGCAAGCGCCGCCATGTCGACGTGGCCCGCGTGCAGCGCCGTCTCGACGAAGTTCACACGCAGCTGCGTATTGCCCCGGCGGATTTTCTCGCCGTCATCCGCGAGACCCGCAAAGCCATGCGCCAAGCGCACCGCGCGAAGACCGAGATGGTCGAAGCCAATCTTCGCCTCGTCATCTCCATCGCCAAAAAATACACCAACCGTGGTCTCTCCTTCCTCGACCTCATCCAGGAGGGCAACATGGGCCTGATGAAGGCCGTGGAGAAATTCGAATACCGCCGCGGCTACAAATTCTCCACCTACGCCACCTGGTGGATTCGCCAGGCCATCACCCGCTCCATCGCGGATCAGGCGCGCACCATCCGCATCCCCGTGCACATGATCGAGACCCTCAACAAGGTCATGCAGGTGCAAAAACAACTCCTCCAGGAACTCGGCCACGAACCAACCGCCGAGGAAGTTGCGGACGAAATGGAACTCCCCGTGGACCGCGTGCAGCAGATCATGAAGATGGCGCAGCAGCCCATCTCCCTGCAAAGCCCGGTGGGCGATAGCGACGACACCAACTTCGGCGACTTCATCGAAGACAAGGGCGCGGAGAATCCCTACGACATGACCGCCTTCAGCCTCCTGCGGGAGAAGATCATGGACGTGCTCGACTCCCTCACCGACCGCGAACGCCGCGTCCTCAGCCTGCGTTTCGGCCTCGTCGACGGCTACAGCCGCACGCTCGAAGAAGTCGGCAAGCAATTCAACGTCACCCGCGAACGCATTCGCCAAATTGAAGCCAAGGCCCTGCGCAAGATGCGGCACCCGACGCGCATCCGCCAACTCCACGGCTTCTTCGAACCGGATGGCGGCAAGGCCCCGGCCAACGGCGAAAGCTGAATCGCGCCACCGAATGGGCTCCGGCCCGCTGGTGGCGGTCGTGACGGCGGCCCTTTGCCTGGCCGTTCTCCCTGCCTGCCAAGCGCCCGGCACCACCGCCGATACGCGACCGGCGGCGGGTCCGCGCATGGGACCGTTTGAAGGCCGCCTCCTCGACATGGAAATCCTCGGCCGGTTGCTCTGGCTGGATGCGGATCGCGGGATCGGGGTCATGGAGTTCACGCACCCGCGCTTCGACCCCGCGCCCGGACTGCGTTTGCACAGCTATGATCCGGAAAACCTTGCCCGCACGGGCACCTGGGAAATTTCCGCCCACCAGCAATCCGCCGCCATCGGGCTCCGCCTGGTCTCCGGCAATCCGGCCGTGGGGGACGTCTTGGCTCCGTAGCAGCGCGGCCATCTTGGCCCCCTGCTCCGCAGGCTGCGAAAGGTCGGGGGCCGCCGACAATGACGCACGGCCTCGGCAAGTAGCACCTCCCACAGCGCTGACCCCAAATGGGATCGCGCTACGGTCTTTTCCGCATACCATTCATTCCGCTGGGTAATATCTTCCCCACCGGATAGCGTTTTGGGGAATCCTGTGCAAAAACTCTCCGGCATGGGAGCAATTGACTGGGCTGAACGGGGGAAACTCCCCGATTTTTTGATCCGCTGGGGCATTCGCCGCCTTCTTGCCAAACGCCTCCGCGATGAAGCGGCGGCGGGCAAGGACTCATCCATCGACGCCTTCGTCGAGGAACTCAAGGCCCTCCCCATCGCCATCGAAACCGGTGCCGCCAACGAGCAACACTACGAAGTCCCCACAGGCTACTTCCTCCGTGTCCTCGGCAAGCACCTCAAATACAGCTGCACCTGGTGGGAGCCCGGCCAGATGGATCTCGACGCTTCCGAGGCCGCCATGCTCCGCCTCACG
The DNA here is from genome assembly GCA_020831585.1 of Opitutales bacterium. Lineage (GTDB taxonomy): Bacteria > Verrucomicrobiota > Verrucomicrobiia > Opitutales > Oceanipulchritudinaceae > JAFIGE01. The sequence goes on from JAFIGE010000008.1 coordinate 35,626, forward strand.
GCGGAGCGGGCCGCCATCGAAGACGGTCACCGCATCCTCGAACTCGGCTGCGGCTGGGGCAGCTTCTCCCTCTGGACGGCGGAAAACTTTCCCAAGAGTGAGATTGTTGCCGTCTCCAACTCCCGCACCCAGCGCGCCCACATCGAAACGGAGGCGGCCCGGCGCGGACTCGCCAACCTCTCCGTCATCACCGCTGACATGAACGGCTTTGTCCCGCCCGGCACCTTCGACCGCGTCGTTTCGATCGAGATGTTTGAGCACATGAAAAACTACCAAGCCCTCCTTGCCCGCATCGCCGGTTGGCTAAATCCGGGGGGCTGCCTCTTCGTGCACATCTTTGTCCACCGCACCTACGCCTATCCCTTCGACGACGAGGGCTCGGAGGACGATTGGATGGCCCGCTACTTTTTCACCGGGGGTAACATGCCCAGCGACGACCTCCTCCTGCGCTTTCAGGACGACCTCCGCGTGGAAAAGCACTGGCGTGTGAACGGCAACCACTACAGCCAAACCCTCGAAGCCTGGCTCCGCAAACAGGATGCCGCCACCGCCGAGCTCCAGCCTCTCTTCGAAAAAACCTACGGTTCCCCTGAAGCCGCCCGCCTCTGGCTCAACCGCTGGCGCATCTTCTATTTGGCCTGCTCCGAACTCTTCCGCTACGGCGACGGCTGGGAGTGGTTCGTCGCCCACTACCGCTTCCGCAAGCCGTGAGGCGTGCACTGTCCGTCGGTGGACGATCCGTCGCCCCCCAGCGTTCCGCGCACCCCATACGTGACACAAAGCTGTTCTCCCACGATGGATTTCTCAGGTGAATCGCCTTGCGCCGGGGCTACGCTACGCCATCTTAAGATCCGTGAAGAGTCTCCCTGTTAAGTCCTTATCCCTTTCCGGGCAAGAGACCGCAAGGAAGCTTTTTGCGTGTGAACCGAGGGTGCGACTAGCCTTTCTTTTCGGCAGCCGGGCTAAACAAATACCGGGTGCACGCGATTGGGACTTTGCGGTTTCCTTTGCCGGGGAGGAGACGCCCCGCGCGGAACACTTGGGAGATCTGGAGCGATTGCGCCAGCGCCTCGGCGAGAGTCTGTGCTGTGGGGCGAATGAAATTGATCTAGTTGACCTGCGTCATGCCAGCCTCGGGATGCTCGCCACCGTTGCCGAGGAGGGCATACTTTTGAAGGGAGCGGACACCTTGGAGGCTTTCCAGTTTTACCAGCGCGCGTGGCGGGGCCTCGAAGAGTTTCATTTCCGGAAAAGCCATGGATTATGATGTCTACCACGAGGCCACCCTCTCGATGCTCCGAAGGCAGGAGGCTGCTTTATCGGAAGTGAGGACGCGCCTCGCGAAGGGCGAAACATTGAGCGAGTTGGAGTGGAATGGGCTCGAACACACCCTGCAGTTGCTGGTCGAAAATGCCATTGGCAAGGCCAAGCACCTTCTCCGGAATCTCGGCCAATCGCCTCCGGTAAGCGCCTACGATGCCTTCAGCGCTCTTGCTGAAGCCAGACTTATCTCCGACACAGAGATGGACCAATGGGCCAAAGCCATCGGTATGCGCAACGCCATTGTTCATGATTACCTCAACATTGACCGGCATCTTGTGCGCAGAGTCGTCGAAAGCGGTTCTGATCGGCTCCTGTCGGAATTCCTTGCAAAACCTTTCGAGGCGTTTTTTCAGGAGTCCGCTGAATCGGGGGGGGGGGCCCCGGAAGAGCGAAACGTGAGCTTCCGGCGGTGCCCGCTTCACCCTCCCCTTTCGGGTGCGGAAACCCGCCGCCTTGTCGACGTCCTCAAGAGCCACCACTTGACCGTCGTCGCATGATGGCCACACGCAGGCAACCCCAGGCAAATCGACCCCGCCCCACGTAATATCGAGCCCCCGTCCCCCGTCCCATCGTGGCCTGGCCTCGTGCCAAGCCAAAACGGAGCCTGCGGAACACAACGCTGCGTTTAACATACGGCATAAACCACCCCATACTAAACGCTGCGTTTAACATGGAGGCTTTTTTCTCGTATACTCAACGCAGCGTATCGTACCGGAAGCCCGTCTCTCCGATTTGGGTATCCTCCAGGAGATCACCGGTCAAAAGCGGCACCGCATCTTTCGCTACGCCCCCTACCTGAACCTCTTCAGCGACTGACGGGAGCACCGCAGCTATACTCCACCCCTCCATTTCCGCTTTCTCCCTGCATGGCACACCGCAAGCGGCGGCCCTACGTGCCCCACTCCCCAACTCCACCACTCCAAATCCCCCCTTCACCTCTACCCCCCGCTCTTCTTCGGAAACCACGGCACAAACGCGCTCACTTCCCGCTGGTAGCGCGCATAATCCTCCCCGCGGCTGCGCAGGGCTTGCTTTTCCGTGTAGGGGATGCCCGTTCCCCGCAGCAAGAGCGCGAGCATGACGAGCGCCGGGATAACCGTCACGGCAATCCACCCGCCGGACCCCGTTCCCCACAGATCCAGCGCCATCACCGGGTAGCCCAGCCAATGCGCCCATTCAAAAAAATAGTTCGGGTGCCGCGAATACCGCCAGAGCCCGGTGCGGCAGGTGCGACCGCGGTTGGCGCGGTTCAAGCGCCAGCGGTGCAGTTGCGCATCCGCCCGCCACTCCCCGACGACCGCCCCAAGGATGAGGATCGCGCCCGCCCACGTCCAAATGCCCGGGGGTTCCGCGAAGAGGAAGAGCGGCAGCAGCGGCGCCGTGAGCAAAACCGCCGCGAGGGCCTGCCCCTGAAAAAACCAGAAAAACTTCGCCCCCGCCGCCTTGCCCCAATGCTCCCGCAGATGGCGGTAGCGGCGGTCCTCTTTGGTTTCGGTGAGATACCGCTGGAGAATGTGCATTCCCAGACGCAGGGACCAAAAACCCCCACACGCCACGATCACCGCCTGACGCCAACCGTTGCCGGGGACAATCAAGGCATAGGCGAACAACAGCGCCCCCACCGCATAAGCCCAGCCCACATCGACAATCCCCGCGTTTTGCGTTTGCTGCTGCCGCGCCCACAGCGCGCCGAAAACACCCCCGCAGCCCACGGCCAAAAGGCACATCGAAAGAAAGAGATCCATTGGCGGAGGCTACCCTCGCCTGCATCCGGCGGCAAGCCACCCCCGGAAAATAAAAAACCCACCGAACGGTGGGTTAAAGTGGCAGGCCTACTAGGACTCGAACCTAGAAAGACTGAACCAAAATCAGTTGTGTTGCCAATTACACCATAGGCCTTCCAAAAGAGGAGAGAAAAGAGGAGACGACCGACCAAAGTCAAGCCCACTCCTCAATCGAAAACAACCGTCTTGTTCCCATAGACCAAGACCCGCCGTTCCAAATGCCAGCGAACCGCTTGCGCGAGCACACTCTTCTCAAGGTCACGCCCCTTGCGCACGAGGTCCGGTACCCCATGCCGGTGATTCACCGCCGCCACATCCTGTTGAATAATGGGCCCGTCATCGAGCACGGCCGTGGCGTAGTGCGCCGTCGCCCCGATCAGTTTCACGCCGCGCGCATGCGCCTGGTGATAGGGCCGGGCACCGGCGAAAGCCGGCAGGAAGCTGTGATGGATGTTGATCACCGGACAGCCGCAACGCTCCAGGAAATCCCCCGAGAGCACCTGCATATAACGCGCCATGATCACCAGCTCCACCCCGTTGCGCCGCAGAATCGCCAGCTGCTCTGCTTCCGCATCCGCCTTGTTTGCCCGCGTTACCTCGATGTGGTGGAAGGGAATTCCAAAATACGTCGCATCCGCTTCCAGTTCACGGTGATTCGAAATCACACACACCAGCCGCCCCCGAAACTCCCCCATACGCCACCGGGCCAGCAAATCGTGAAAACAGTGCGGAATCTTCGACACAAAAATCGCCACCGGCGGGGCCTCCCGAGCCGCCCCCACCGTCACCTGCATCCCCAGCTCTTTCCCGGCAAAATCCGCGAAGAACCCGGCCTCCACCTCTGCATCTCCCGCAGGCAGCCACTCAATTCGCTGAAAAAACACCCCCGAGCCGTCATCCCGGTGCTGGTCGGCATGGAGAATGTTGCCCCCCCGCTCATAAATCCAGCCAGCCGTGCGGGCGACCAGACCCACCCGGTCGGGACCATGCAAAAGCGCCACCAATCCGGACGATTCTTCACTCTGCTCAGGGTTCAGCATAACCCTTGTCTCCAGCAAAGCCCCCGTCGAATCAACACAAATGGACTTGCCCACCCGACACCCTCCGCACCTTTCTCGTCAGCGTGTGCGGACGATACACCCTCAAAACCAAAGCCACCGATATTGCGCGGCGCTTCCACTTTGACCTCAACCCCGGCCTCGAAGACGCCTTCCGCCCCCGCTACAACATCTCCCCGGGCCAGGGTATCTCCGCCGTCATCGACGACCGCGACAAAGACCGCCGCGTCCCCGAAATCCTCCACTGGGGCCTTGTCCCCTCCTGGGCCGATGACCCCGCCATCGCCCGCAACCTCAGCAACGCCCGCCTCGAAACCGTCGACGCCAAACCCTCCTTTCGCGACGCCCTGCGCTACCGGCGCTGCCTCATCCCCGCCGACGGCTTCTACGAATGGAAAAGCACCGCCGGTGGCGGCAAAGCCCCCCATTATTTTGAAGTCGAAGACGGGGCTCTCTTCGGTTTCGCCGCCATCTGGGAGCACTGGGCCCACCCCGACGGCTCCGAAATCCTCTCCTGCGCCCTCCTCACGACCCGCCCCAACGCCCTCATGGCCCCCATCCACGACCGCATGCCCGTCATCCTCCCCCCCGAACTCGAAGCGGCCTGGCTCGATCCCCGCATCATCAACCCCGCCCCTCTCCTCCCCCACCTCCAGCCCTATCCCGCCGAAAAAATGCGCGCCCGCCCCTTCTCCCCAAAAGTCAACAACGCCCGCCTCGACGACCCCTCTCTCCTCTCCGACCCACCCCCACCGCAGGAAATAGCCTTCTTTGATAAGCTGCTCTGATTGCCCACCCACCCGTCGTCCCTCGCCTCTTGGTCAAGTATTAATGACCAGGTAAATGCCTGATCAACCGCAACGCCACACGCCCCCGGCGATCCACGCGCGTCCCGCCGTTGCCGCTAAAGTAGGCGGTCTGCTTCAGCGTCCGCCACGAGACAGCCACAGCCCCCGGCACACCCGCCAAAATGGCGCGGGTCAAGTATCAACGACCAGGTAAATGTTTGATCGTAAATGTTTGATCAACCGCGACGCCACACGCCCCCGGCCATCCACGCGCGTCCCGCCGTCGCCGCTAAAGTAAGCGGTCTGCTTCAGCGTCCGCCCCAAGACGGACACAACCCCCGGCACACCCGCCAAAATGGCGCGGGTCAAGTATTAATGACCAGGTAAATGCTTGATCAACCGCAACGCCACACGCCTCCGGCCATCCACGCGCGTCCCGCCGTCGCCGCTAAAGTAGGCGGACTGCTTCAGCGTCCGCCACGAGACGGACACAACCCCCGGCACACCCGCCAAAATGGCGCGGGACGACACTTGTTCCGTCGGCCGGGTCAGAAACGGGTCAGAAAAGTTCGCCTGCCCACAGCGCCCGCAGAAATTCATCCGGGCTGAAGATGGTGATCCCGTCTTCCGTCTTCCGTGTTGTTGGCTCGAGGCTGACGACCATCCGCCGCTTGATCCGGCTGTGCTCTTTGGCAAGTTCCCGCAAACCTTTCAGATGGTCCGCGCGGATTCTCGGCGAGGCCTTGCATTCGATGGCGCACTCCAAGTCATTGACGATAAAATCAACCTCCACGCCCGTGCTCAGCCGCCAGAAACTGAAATCGGCAAACCGCTCGCGATAAGCATTATATGAACGGAGTTCGTGGAATAACCAATTTTCGAAGGCCTTTCCAGCCACTTCGCCCCGGGTAGCACTCCCGTAACCAGGTGCTCTTTCCCGTTTGCCGCGCACCCCACAAAAAAAACATCTCCCCGCCCATTTTCGGAAGACGAATCCATCTCCTGTATAATACCATATTAAGGTGCAGATTACATGAAAAACGCAATTTGCCAATGCTTTATGCAGCGAAGCGGGCGGCCCCTCCAGCGCGGAACAGCGCCCCCGGTTAAGCTCTACGGTCGGTATCGAAATCGGTATCGAAAATCGAAAAAGCGCGATAGCGGGGTCATTCTGGTTGGAGACCCGGTATCGATTTGCTCGCGCCGTCTCCGCTTCCGTCGATACCGCAAACGAATCGAGACCTCATTAGAATTTTTATCCTTTTCAAAAGGAGAAAAACTTCATTATCTCTCCTTTATGCAAGGAGAAATAAAGAGAATCCTGCAAGAAAAGCTGGCCAGCGGGCTGTCGGCCTCCGTTCCTTCGCTGACCCGACGGGAGATTCGTCTCCCCCAAGTCCCCGGCAAAGCGCTCGCGGTTGTGGGGATGCGGCGCAGTGGAAAAACCAGTTTCCTCTGGCAGTGCCTCAGCGACCTTCTCGATGCCGGTGTCCCACGCGAGACCCTTCTCTATCTGAATTTTGAGGATGAGCGCCTGGCGGAGATGGACGTGACCGGACTCAGCTTTGTGCTCGAGGAGTATTATCGGCTCTACCCGGCATTCCGTGATCGCGAGACGGTGACGCTCTTCCTCGATGAGATCCAACTTGTGAGTGGGTGGGAGTCCTTTACCCGCCGCATCCTCGACAGCGAGAAAGTGCGCCTCTTCCTATCGGGTTCGTCTGCCACGATGCTCAGTCGGGAAGTGGCTACGAGCATGCGGGGCCGCGCGCTGGAGGTCACTGTTTTCCCCTTTAGCTTTCGCGAGGCTCTGGCGCATCGCGGTGAGCTGCCCGCAAAACCGTGGGGGCTCCTGCCGAAAAATCGACGGTCGGCCCTTGAGCGGGCCTTTCATGACTACCTGCAAACCGGTGGATTCCCCGAAGCACAGGGTGTCGCCGACCGCGACCGACGCCCTCTCCTGCAAAGCTATGTGGACGTGGCTGTGTTGCGCGATGTCATTGATCGCCACGGTGTCTCCAATCCCGTCGCTCTGCGCTGGCTCCAACGCCACTTGCTGGGATCGCCCACTGCACCCTTCAGCATCCAAAAATTCTACGATTCCCTGAAATCGCAGGGGATTCCCATCGGCAAAGATACGTTGCACGCTTTTCTCGGCTATTTGGAAGATGCTTTCCTTATTCGCACGACCGCTATGCTCGCTGCGTCCGAGCGTCAGCGTATGGTTAATCCCCGTAAAGCCTACCCCATCGACACCGGCCTCATCCCCCTCTACGAACGCACCGGGCGCGCCAACACCGGACATGCGCTGGAAACGGCGGTGTTTCTGGAACTCCAGCGGCGCGGGTGTGAAGTTCACTACCTGCGCACACCGGGTGGATTTGAGATCGACTTCCATGCAACCGATCCTGAAGGCCGCAGGTTTCTCATCCAAGTGTGTGCCGATGCTTCCGACCCGGCCACCTTCGAGCGGGAAGTGCGGGCCCTTGCGGAAGCCCATGTCCGCTTTCCGGAAGCCCGCCCGCTTCTTCTCCTGCTCAATCCGCCCGGGCCTTCCGCAACCCCACCGAGCCCCGTCGAAATTGTTTCCGCCTTACCCTGGTTCCTTGACCGCGCCGCCTGAACACGGCGCTGCGGTCGATTCCTGAGAGATCGTGAACCCAATGGGGCGATAAATTTCAGGACCGTCTCAGCCATAAATGCCAGCAACCCTCACCCGCCCGCGCAGGAGCGCGATTCCTCAGATCAAGGACAGGTGCCGGAACAACGTGGCTTTGTCCGCAAAGGGAGGGTGCTCCCGCAGATGATGCCGAATCTTTGCTTCAATATCCGTCCGCAGCATTTGGTCCTCCGTCGTATCGGCAGCCCAATGGCGACCGGGATGAAGGGTATCCCAGGGAGAGCGTTTGTTCGCCCGGGTCGTTGCCCGATCACCATGTTTACCCAAACCGAAACAGATCTTCGTCTGCTTGTTCCAGATCGGACGGAACAACCGGATCATAAAATCCTCCACGGCCATTTGCATACCCGATTGAATGGGGGATGCGCGGTAGCGGAAGTCTTCCAAGCGCAAATCGGTCTTCGCAATGTTCTTGGCATGCTCCCGTAGGCGCGAATAGAGGGCCACGCCTTGTTCCTCGGTTGATTCAGCCTGCGGGTTTTTCGGATCGGCCTTTCCCACGTAAAGAGGCGTTTCGCTGCCGGAAAGCGGCTGGTAAACGGGCATGCCCCCGCCAACAAAATAAACCGCATAGACGCCCGATCCGTAGAAAGGACAGGTCTCCAACTCCACGAGCGGCCGCATTTCCTGATTGCAGAAGCTAAAGGCAAAGAAGCGGGCAATGCTATCGGAGCGACCGAGCGTGATACCCAGGCTCCCGATGGAGACCGCCGAAAAGGTTTCCCGGAAGGACCGCAATGCTTCCACCAGTTCGCCCGCAGAGGAAACGGCTTTTTGAACGGCTGGGGAAGTTCGGTTGGTTTCCGCGTGCTTCTCCCGAACTGTTCGGCTCAGTAGGCGGTTCAGCTCCTTTATCTGCCGCTCTATGCCTTGAAAGGAAGGATGCGGTTGATCGGAGCCGCTCATCGAAGAGATGTGGCCGAGGCTACGTGTTTGCCAACGCATCGGCGGCGAAATTGGGCCGTCTGGAGACGGGCTGCAATAGAGCGGCCGACCGCCTCCGCAAGTTTGACCGGGACGGCATTGCCCAGTTGGCGCATGCTCTCCGTCCAGGAACCGGAAAAACAAAAGTTGTCCGGAAAGGTCTGGATGCGTGCCGACTCGCGCACAGTGAAATACCGCACCTGGCCATCGGCATGGCGGAGCATGTTTTCTCCCCCGGGGACACCATGGTCGCCCGCCTTGAGCGCCTTCGCGGGCTCATCCAGGGGGCTGCCGGTGTGGCCGGGATAGCTGCGTGCGCCCGGCTGGAAAACATGATTCGTTTCCGGCGAGGATGCCTCGCGCGGATCGGGGAGCCCGCTCAGCGCATCCCGCACGGTCCGCCACCGCGCCGTCGGGCGGAGGAGTTCGCCCGTGGCCAGGCGCGACAGCCGACGCGCCATCGAACCCGGAGGCTCATCGGGGGATAGGCCGAATTCACGCCAATAATCCCCCGAGACATACTTTGCCACAAGCAGGTCGTCCTGCGTGTGCGTGGCGGGTGGAAAAGACCAGCCCACGTCGAGGTCGTTGCGAAAACCGACAAAAAACACGCGGTGGCGGCGCTGCGGCACCCCGTAATTGGCCGCATCCGCCAAATGAACCATGACCGCGTAGCTCGCGCCTGCTTCATCGCGCGCTGACGAATGAAAGCGCTGCAAGCGACGCAGGTTCGTCGTCCAATCAACATTTTGGGAAACGGGAAAGGTCGGATGGGCGAGTTGCAGGCGGATATACTCAACGTAGTTTGCAAAAGCCGAGCGCAGAAGCCCCCGCACATTTTCAAAGAGGAAGGCGGGCGGGAGCAACTCCCGCACGGCACGGACCGCCTGGGGGAACATATCGCGCGTGTCCTCGTAACCCCGCGCCTTTCCACCCATGGAGAAGGGCTGGCAGGGAGGTCCGCCCGCGACCAGATCCACCGGGCCTACCCCCGGAAAATCAACATCCCGCACATCCCCCTCGACCACCGTCCATTCGGGGCGGTTCAGGCGCAGCGTCCCACAGGCATCGGCATTGCGCTCGTAGAGAGCCACGGAAGCAAACCCGGCCCGCTCCAGACCGAGAGCCATCCCTCCCGCTCCCGCAAACAGCTCAATTGAACGCATGATCACACATTGGGTGAGCGCATGGATGCTGTAAAGTCCGAAGGGATGAAAGTGCCAAATCGTGCAGAATCACTCGAAAAGTGGATCCGACCGGACAGATCGACCGCCGGTGACCTCTCGCAATGTATCCTCGAATCTCGGATTCGGGGCGGCCGGACCCCCGGACTATTCCCGCAGACGCTCTTTGTCAGTGGTTCGCCATCGCACCCGCTCATGCGGTGGGGCTCCGTCTTGTGAAGGCAAGTTCGACGCGGTTTCTTTATCCCGCGACCGGCTCGCCCCGTAGCGCGACCCCATCTTGGGGGTCAGCGCGTTGCGCCTGCGGCTTTTCGGGGCCGTGCGTGAAGTTCCGCGACCTCCGCCTTTCCCACGCCACGGAGCCGGGGGCCAAAATGGCCACCCTGCGACGGAAGATAGATCGCTTCACCGGAGGAAGGAGTCCTCAGAATGCGCCCACACTCACCGCCCCCGGATCCGGACGACCACTACCGCACCTGATCAAGGAAGGCATCGACGCTCATGCCGCTGGCTCGAACGAGGCTGCGCAAGGTGCCTCGGGCCACCTCCTTATGGTCCGGCACCGACAGCGTCGCCATTTCACCGGCCTTGACATGTTGATATGGCTGCCGCGCTCTGGCGAGCCACCATTCACCCGTTCCGCTCAAAAGCTTTGACCACCACCCGGCCACTCAAAACAGGCAGCGAGGGCATCAGGTCACGACTTCCACCTGCCGGGTTTCTATCGTCAAGGGCAACCCTTGCTCGGCCCGCACCTCCAGGCACAACGCGATGGCTTCCTGAAGGTTCTGCAAGGCCCCTTCCTTGGTCTCTCCCAGGCTGACACAGCCGGGAATCGAAGGACATTTCCGCGATCCAAACGCCATCCTCATCCCGGTCCAGTGTGGCGATAAATTTCATGACCGGCACCCTAGCCCTTCCACGCATTCCGTCAAACCTCCCAACCGGACTCTTCTTCGCCCGTTAAGTCCCCGAATCTCTCATTCGGGGCGGCCGGACCCCCCGGAAGGCGAAGCGGTCCCGGAAAGACGGGCAGCGGCGGCGGACGATCAATCTACCCGCACACGAGGCATTCCCGCATCCGGATTCCAGCGCCCCCGCGCATGAAGCGAGTTGACGCGGCGGCACAAAAAGGCACTATCATTGCTCAAGCATTAATTAAGCAATCGTATAGCAATGAAAACATTACAAATCAGGGTGCCCAATGAGCTGCGGGAGGATGCCGATCAGGTCTTGGAGGAGATCGGCATGGATATGTCCACGGCTATTCGGGTCTACCTCAAGAAAATCGTGCAAAGCCGCAGCATCCCTTTTGCCCTCGAAGCCGCCCAACCGTGGGTTGCCGAACCGGTTTCGGTTGATGACGAGACCCAGCGCAGGATGGACCAAGTGGCCGAGACCTGGAAGACGGCTCGCCGCTGATGCGTCATGCGTCTGGTTCTGTCCAAGGCTATCTGCAAGGCGGAGTTTGGGGAATCCACTGTCCCAGAGCTTCATAGGGAGCCCTTGAAGCGTTCGTGCAGCGCTGAGCTTACTGCACCGATCAAGGGCGAGGGCCTCCCTGAAGGCACCCGTCTCCTGAAAGTTTACGCGACCTCGGTCGAAGGTGCCCGGCGATCGTGCATCTCCTGGCAGTCGCAGAAGATACCCTCTTTCTGCTCTTCTATCGCGATAAGAAGGATTCCGTCGGGGCCAACATCACAATAAAAAATCCGGCTTTTCGAAGGCAGTTGCACAAACACCTCGCACTTCTCCAGAAAGACCTCGAAATGGGAGCCTTTGAGGTCTGGGAAGAGGCTTAGGTTTCTGCCGAATTCCATCATTCCGATACCGACTAGCGCTTCCGACCGCACCAGCCCCGCCAATCTCGGCCCTGCCACCTGGGAAAGCATTCTGCACGAATGCACCCGCAAGGACAATCCGCCGAAAAGATCGACTGATGGGTGACTCCTCCCGCCGTATCCTCGAATCTCTGATTCGGGGCGGCCGGACCTCCAAACTGCGCCCACCCTCACCGTCTCCGGACGCACGTCCGAGGTTACGGGAAAACAAAATTTCATCCACCCACGTTTCCCCCGCCCGCCCATCTATGTGATGACACCCAGGTGCAGCAGGGCGAAGGTCGCGGACTCGACACCCCGCCCCCTTGTGACATAAATTTGTGTCACAATGAAATCTGTCACCATCCGTAGCCTCAAGCATGAAACCGGTGCCATCATGGAACGTGTCGCCCTGGGGGAGACGGTGGAGATTCTTCGGCGCAACCAACCCATTGCCATCTTAAAGCCGGTGGAAAAACCCGGAAGGGCTCGACCGGATTTCATGAAACGGCTCGAGGGGATTTATGGGGATCGTGTGCTTCCAACCACCGCCACAGAGTTGCTGGCGGCGGACCGCGGAGAGCGATGAAGGACTATGCCGACACCGGCTTCATCTGTTCGCTGTATGCACCCGACGCGAACTCGGGGCAGGCTTGCCGGTTTATGCAGAGGCAGGAGCGCGCGATCGGTTTTTCCTGGCTCCGAACGCTTCATCCGTTTCGACCATCGTCCAGTGAAACTCGCCAAAGCCGTTGGCCTGAAGGTGGCTAAACTCCAGGCCTTCCGGACGCACGGGGCAGGAATGGGTGGAACGCGATGGGAACTTCCTGGCCGAGCGCCAACACTTGCCGTGGCCGCCAGATGACTCCCCGCCCCGTATCCTCGAATAACTACATCTGGCGCATGGCTTCCCGCCTGACCCAAACCCGCGCCCGACCAAGCAGGCGATCACTTCGTAAGCATCTTTGCCTTCACGGGTCCGCTGCTTGGACATTTGGCAGATCCGGATGACCTGCGTTGCATGATCCCAGGCTGCTCCGTCATCTTCCGTCAGTTAAACCTTCAGAATCTCCGTGATCTGGACTTCCTTTGAGGCGTGATCGATCCAGTAAGTAAATAAAAACTCCTCCAACAAAAGGTTGTCGATTGGGCGGCCCTTTGCATCCGTCGTCCGATAATCGCTGATGAACTCCGGGGACGCGGCGATTCGCTCGACCAACCCAAAGACTTTCCGCTGTTTGTCCTTGGGCAGCCCAATTACGAAAGAAACCACCTCGGCTGATAAGTAACAGGTATAGTCGGGGAGTTCAGGCACGATTGATTTGGCCCTTCAGCTCCGAGAGGGAGAATTTATTGCCGGTTCCCATCTCGTCCAGTCGGCGGGCGGTCTCCTCCTTCCACTCTTTCGACTCCTGCCCCAGCCGAACAAGAAAGGCGGACACCTCCCGGCGGTCAGCCTCGGAAAGCTTTGTAAGGTGTTGCTTTAGAGTAAGTAATTCGAGGTCGCTCATACTAAAATACATTTCAGGTAACACTTCGGCATCGAGTCTGTCAAACCCCGCCAAGGGAGCGGCTCACCTGCAGGTGTGATCAACGACGGTTGTTACCCACATCCGATGCGCCTGGGTCGTCCCGCAAAAAGGGGTCTGGGTCTTCCGTAGTCGGGAGAGATTTATCGCCCGACATCATTACGGTGGGATTGCCGCGCACAACGGCCGTTCCACAGACGCCGCACGCGCTCGTTCGTTCTCACTCGGGCAAATCGCATAGAGGAAAACGTTGGTATCCACAAACGTCATGAGCGCTCGTGGAGAGCCTCCCGCGAAAGGTTTTCGGAGGAAGAGAAGTTAGGATGGCGTTGCCAGATGGAGTCGAGCAGGGCCTCCTGCTCCTCTTTGAGATCTTGGTGGCCGGGCGTTTCCACGTTGAGGCTAAGGAGAAACTCCTTCACGAGCGCCGAGACGGAAGTGTCGCGCTCGGCGGCCGTAATACGGGCTTTACGATAGATTTCGTCATCAACAGAGACCGTAATATTTTTCATGACACCACTGAATCACATTTTCACAGTTTCACAAGGCAATGCTTTGATCAAAACGCTTCTTCAGGCCAGGAAATGGGCACCGTCCGAGGGTCAAAACGCCAAATGGGGGTCCTGTGTTTTCAATTACGAAAGAAACCACCTCGGCCGACAGGTAACAGGTTAGTCGGGGAGTTCAGGCACGATTGATTTGGCCCTTCAGCTCCGAGAGGGAGAATTTATTGCCGGTTCCCATCTCGTCCAGTCGGCGGGCGGTCTCCTCCTTCCACTCTTTCGACTCCTGCCCCAGCCGAACAAGAAAGGCGGACACCTCCCGGCGGTCGTAGATTTCGTGTCCCACCAGGAAGACCCGTCGCTGGAGGGCCATGCTCCGTCATGGCCGCTGAGGAACGCCCGGCAACTTCCGTCATATCCGTTCCCAACGCCTTTACTTCGGCAGGATCGCGCCCGGCAATTTGGCGGCCGCTTTTTCAAAGGTCAGCATTCCGCCGGTCTCACGGAGATAATGAGCATGGATGAGCCGATCCACAAATCCCGGCTTCGCCTTGCCCAAGTTGGGTTGAGATAGGATGGAGGGTGCCTCCCCGGTGGCAAGGATCTCGGGTGACTCGAAAAACTCGCGCAAGTGGTCGAGAGCGATCTGCTTGGGCACATCGTAGTGGTGCTGGAGGGCGAAATAGGCTTCACTCACGACCAGATCGCAGACTACGGCCTGTTGGCCATTGGTTCGGATCTCATCCAGTTGAGCGACCGCTTTCTTCGCCTGAGTTTCGGGCTCGCCCAAGAGGAGCCGCAGAACAATCGAGGTGTCGAGGCCGATGCATCGGGACCGGTTGCGCTTCATCGATTATCTTCCCGGGCCTTGGCGATACTTTCTCGTATGCTTTCCATTCCGTGATCTTTACCAGCAGCGTATTTGCGCAAACTTCCAAGCCACGGCCGCGAAACGTCCTTGGCCGGCCTGAGAACCCAGACGCTTTTATCGGATTCTTCGCGTCGATCAAGCAACAGGTCGTCGCCCGGCTCGACACCGAGAGATTCGCACACCTGTTTCGGAAAAGTGGCCTGCCGCTTGGCTGAAACCTTGATTCTCAACATAAGGCTACCTTGACCCGCCTCGCCTTACCTGTCAATGACTTCGTAAAGTGATCCTTCGGCTCCGCGCTTGATGCACAGTGCGGGAATTTTGTTGTATTTCCGGACTTCGGCGAGCTCAGTCGAGGCGCTTTAGCCGGTCCCGCTGCCCATCGTTCGCGCCCACCCGCCGGGACCGCATAAATGCGGGACTCCAACGCTTACAAGCCGCCGAGGCAGACCCCGCACTTTTAATCACACCGTTCGGCTTCCTCCAGATGCTCCGCGTCCACTGGCGCGGGTGGAAATTGGCCTGATTTCCGCTGAACCGCGTCCGTGGAATACGGCACCCTGATTTTGATGACCTCGCTATTGGGCGACAGCCTCGCGCTCGGCGGGCACTGGCTCTACAACCAAGACGAGATCGCCGCCCAGATCGGGCCTGAGCTGCGCTTGAGCGCCCCGCTCTCGCGCTACCATCCCGGAAAGGGACCGGGTGATCACACCCACTACGGAGACCAAACCCTCATCCTCCTCGAGAGCGTGGTCTCCCAGGGAACTTTTGACCCGGAGGATTTCCTCCAAAGTTGGCGAGCCTACTGGGCTGATCCCGACACGCTCAGCTACCGCGATGGTGCCACCCGCACAACCCTCGCGAATCTCGCTCAGGGAACGGCCCCGTCTGAGGCGGGGTCGGCCTCCTCCGACATCGCCGGGGCGGCCCGCATCGGTCCCTTGTTTCTCCTTGAATGGGAGAATGCGGACGCCCTCGCCAAGGCTGCCCGCGCTCAAACCGCGCTCACCCACAACCATGCGGCGGTGATGGAGGCAGCGGATTTCTTCGCCCGGGTCACCCTCAAGGTGGCCGACGGTATGCCCGTGCCCACCGCATTGGCCACCGTTGCCGACGAGGGCGCATGGGAAACCTTGTCCCCTTGGTGGGACGCTGCCCGCGCCTCCGCTGCTGACACCGGTCTCGGCGATACGGAGGCGGCCCTGCATCATGGCCAAAGTTGTGCTGTTGACGGGGCCTTCCCTCTCATCTGCCACCTCTTGCTCCGCTATCCCGACGATGCCATTGCCGGATGGTCCGCCAACCAAATGGCCGGAGGGGATACTGCCGCCCGCGCTCTCCTCATGGGGCTGGTCTATGGAGCGCGACCGGACGCGCCGCCCCTCCCCGCCGACTGGCTCACCACCTGGACCGCCCGCCCTCAGGTCGAAGCCGCTGCCCGCGCCCTGGCGAACTGAGGAGGGCTTTGGCTCTCTCTCTGGCTCGGCAGTCAAGTAAATTATACCAGAAAAAATCTTTGGCTAAAGGGGCACGAAACAGTGGATTGCAAAAGCCTTTTGATTTCTATCACTGGAGGTTTGTTGTTACCCGAAATGGAAATCATTTCCGTGATTGTGTCCTGCTTCAATAACTGGCGGACGGTGCAGCTGACGCTGTTTTCGCTGGAGGTACAGACGGATCGCTGCTTTCAGGTAACTCTGGCGGACGACGGCTCCAACGAAGCCTTCCGCCGGGAAGTTGAGCAGTTTCGGGCGACGACCGTCCTGCCCATCGAACATGTCTGGCATCCGGACCAGGGTTTCCGAAAAGCGTCTATTCTCAACAAGGCGTTATGGGGGGCAAAGTGCCGATATCTGTTGTTCACCGATGGAGATATCGTCCTGCGGGCAGACTGGGTTTTCCAGCACCGGTTGGCCGCCCGGCGAAATACGTTCATGGCAGGCGGGAGCCATATCAATATTCCAAAGGACCTGCAACAGCGCATTACCCGTTCAGAAATCCAACAACAGTGTTTGTTTGATTATCGGTGGCTTTCCGATAATGGCGTATCATCGGCCCGGCGCATTCGGCTTCGGCTGGGCACTTATGGGTGGAGAGCCCGATTGCTGGACGCCTTGACCGCGTGTCGCGACAGCTTTGTGGGCTGCAGTACAGGTTGCTGGAAAGAAGATGTCGAGCGGGTGGGCGGCTTTGATGAAACGTTTGGCTACGGCGGGGAAGACCGCGATCTCGGCATCCGATTGGCAAACGCCGGGGTTCGTGGCGTTCGTAAAAGGTATAGCTTCGCCTGCGTGCACATGGATCACTCCCGCCCATACAGCGATCCGGTGGAAGTAGCGCGTTGCAAGGCACTGTTGAAGGAGAGACGGCGGCGGGGAATCACCCACCTCGCCCGGAAACCGGAGGCATCATGACCGTCTATTCGTTTCATTTTCCCGGGCTTGATTGCCCCTGGACCAGCAAGCGGACGATGGCGCGGCGAAATCAGCCGTCTGCGCGAAGCTCACCCAACCGAGCCCGCGACAAACTGAACGGCCTGCACCCAAACAACTTATGACCCGGCATGTTCTATTGTGAGGCGGATGAAATCTGTCGTGCCGGCAATGAAGACCGCCCAAAAGGCGGCACTCCCGTCGAGACGGGCAGTCCAAAGCTGGATGACCAAGCTGACTGGTGCCGTCGGAAAGATGTGTCAACGGCACCCTGACTCCGTTCCTATCGTATTCGCTAATTTTGGCTCGGGTGTTGTGCTCTTTGCGAAAAGCCCTCGGCTTGACGGAGTTCAGTGCTGCGGACAACTTGAGAAACTATGGAACTGGCTTCATTAGAATTGTGCGCCGGTGCAGGAGGCCAGGCAATCGGATTGGAACGCGCGGGCTTCGCGTGTGCCGCAGCGGTCGAGTTGGATCACCATGCCTGCGCGACCTTGCGCGCGAATCGCCCTCATTGGGAGATTCTTGAGCAGGATGTGCGCGATCTGGATGGAAGGGCCTTCCGGCTGGCTCACCAACTGGACCGCCCGCCCACAGGTCGAAGGCGCTGCCCGCGCGCTGGCAAACTGAGGAGGGGTTTGGCCCTGGGTGCCCCCTCGCCGGTTCCTCCGCGAGAAATGCCTGTTGCTAAAGTGTAGTTGGGTCGGCCTTGGCCCCCAACACCAGTTTGATGGCCTGTTCATCCGCATCCAGCGAGGTTTTCGAAGGCTGTTACTGGCCAGTGGGCTGCCTGTACGAGTCAGCCCCCATCCCTATTGCCGCTAGCTCCGGCATGGCGGTCAGTTAGTTATGATCACGCAGTGGTTGGCCCAATTTTCCAGGCTACTGTTTTTTACAAAAATCATTAAATTCAAGCGCAGACCCTTCTGAGCATGACTGTAATCAAGCACGATATTTCTCCCGTGCTGTTCTAATATAGAACACGAACTCCACCAAAATCAGTTATGTTACGTGAATGGAGTCAGGTGATCCTGAAAGGCGTGAATATCGTGGATCGATGAACATTGTCGGCGGGCGTGTGAGGCTGGCCCGGCGCCAACTAAAGCCGCCATTGACACAAGACCAATTATCCGGACGCCTTGCCGGACATCGCGTTTCATTAGACCGCGCCGCCATAGCAAAAATTGAATTAGGCCTTCGCCGGGTGACTGATTTTGAGACCGTGGCCCTAGCTCAGGTCTTGAAAGTCGATGTGACTTGGCTCCTTGGGATTCACTCATGAGTTTCGATCCCGGTTTG
This sequence comes from Opitutales bacterium, assembly GCA_020831585.1. Taxonomy (GTDB): domain Bacteria; phylum Verrucomicrobiota; class Verrucomicrobiia; order Opitutales; family Oceanipulchritudinaceae; genus JAFIGE01. The sequence goes on from JAFIGE010000008.1 coordinate 53,824, forward strand.
CTTTTGAGAAAGGCGACTGCCCGCGCGAAATCGGATGTCGCCAACAAAATGGTCTCGATGCTCCTGCATGAGCTGAGTCGTTTTATTTGTCTGGAGACGAAGTTTTTTATCAAAAGCCCTCCCTACATTGAGCTGACAATAGATTTCTTCGGGACTTTGTGCCCATATTGTCGGAGGGAACTCATTAAAGGCCAGTGCGTTGTCGAGCACCTTGAAGGTATGAATCGATACCGCGCGGGCCTGCACACACCCGGAAATGTTCTTGTCTCCTGCTCAGAATGTAATCGTGAGAAACGCCGGGACGACCAACGAAAAGACCTTCGGCTGGCACCGACGGGGTGGGGTTCATTCCTTCGACATGACGGTATACTGTGCAGCTCAATGGCTTGCAAATCTTGTGCCTATTGGGCAGGGTTATTTCCATCGTTCGTCGACAGGGCTGACCACCTCGCCAACGCCCGAAGGCGAATTCAATCCTTTCACGAAACTGAAGAAATCCGGCAAGTGATGCTTTTTTCGGAGCCCCTTCGATGTTCAGCAAAGAGTCTCCTAGAGGACTTTTATACGAATGCGCAGAATGACGCTCGGGAGAGAGTATTCAACGCGCTGAGGGCCTTGCAGGCGAACGAGGGAAGCGGGCAGTGTAAGGAGCTGGATAAGTAGATGATGTTGGGTTCTCCGCGCGCTTGTAGGCTCTCTTTTGCGCCATAATCGGCGAAGATTGAGCGGATAAGCGCTCTTTACGGAAAACCATCGGCTTGACGGAGTGCAGAATTGCGGACAACTTGAGAAAGCATGGAGTTTGCATCAGCACAATTGCCTGCGGGTGCAGGAGGCCCGGCAATCGGATTGGAACGCGCCGGCTTTGATCGCGCTGCAACAAAGGTTGAATTGGATCGCCGCGCCTGCCCAACCATACTCGTAAACCACCCCCGATGGCAGATTCTTGAGCAGGATGTGCGCGATCTGAATGGAAGGGCCTTCCGGGGAGTGGATTTGTATGTCTTCGAAAGTGCCCCTTCTCCATGAACGCCTCCGCCTTCGCCCACCTTCGTGCCAGCTTTTTTGAAAGCCTCCTGGATTCGGTTTTGACGACCGACAGCAACGGCATCCCCAGCATCGCGGATCGAAACCAGAAATCGAGTATCGCCATCTCACAGGGCATCGTTCGCCGACTCGGCGAGATCCAAATGGCGACAAAAGTTGCCGGGCAGATTTCCGGAAACTCATTTGAAACCAACTGCCTGGAATTCATTGAAAAAGCCTTTGGCCTGCTCTCTCATCTGCGGCCCGGGAATTGGGGAATCGAACGGGTGACGAATCCTCGCTCTGATGGCGTTGCCCGCTTCGAACAATATGCCCACCTGACCGCGCTGAAGAGACTGGCAAAAGTCGATGCCGATTTGGCCGCCTCCCTCGGCAATGATTATGCCGTTCTGCCCGATATTCTCCTCTTCCGCTGGCCCGAAGAAGACGCGGACATCAACCGGCACTCACCCCTTGTCGATGAATCGTTAGCCCGGCAAACGGGCCTGCGCCGGATAAACAACCCCCTTCCTCTCATCCACGCCAGTGTATCCTGCAAGTGGACACTCCGCAGTGACCGCGCGCAAAACGCGCGTTCCGAAGCCCTTCATCTTATCCGCAACCGCAAAGGGGGGTGTCCGCACATTCTTTTTGTCACGGCCGAGCCGTCCCCCAGTCGGCTTTCTCCGCTGGCCCTTGGAACGGGCGACATTGATTGCGTCTATCACGTTGCTCTCCCCGAGTTGATCGAGAGCGTCCGTGAAATCGATAATGATGAGGCCCTTGCTATGCTCATGATGATGGTCGAGGGCAAACGCCTCAAGGATCTCACCGACCTTCCGCTGGACCTTGCCGTATAGACCCCTCGCCTCGTTTAAGCAATTTTGGCCAAGTATTAAATTTACCACTCGGGCACAAGCCACCCGGCAATCAGTGAACTCCAAAACGGCTCATCTCATTTTTCCAGGGGGAAAAAGACATAATCCAGCACGGCGGTCCGGCCCGCACGGAGGGCGGTGCGGCGGGAGGCTACATTCAATCGATCAATGGTGCCGATGAACAGGCGGTTGCGCTCGCGGTGGGGCCGGTGGGCCCAAGCCCTCTGCGCGGAAGCAGCGAAGCCATGACCATTGAAAGCAGACAAGACCACCTCTTCGATCACCTCGCCCCGAACAACCGATTCGCGAGCACCCCTTGAAACGCCAGAGATGACCAGTCCGATGGATTCACGACAAAATTTGCGTGGAATCCGGTCGCTTGGTCAACCCATCATCCGCGACGCTACCTGACCCGAGGTGCGGGATTTCGACTACCGCGAGGCTCCATTGGCGCGGTTAAGTTGCTCGCTCGCCGGAGCCGCGTTCTTCAGACGCGGTTTGCGAGGGCCGCTTGCCGGGTTTGCGGCGGTAAAGGATTCCTTTTGCTCCGTTTTTCCAGCGGAGCTGGCCTGTTCTGAGAGGGTGGGAAAGGCGGCGGAGGGGGAATCCTCCGCGCAGGTGGACGAAGGCGGCGGGCAGCGGGACCGCCTAAAGGCGGGACTTGTCCAACAAGTCACTTGCTTAACGGAGCGCCATTGGGGCGCAAGCCCTCCGCTCCGAAGCTGGGCTTTCGTCCGGGATGTTGTGTTGAGCTTAACTGGTTGGAGTTGTGACAGCGCAAAAGGCTTTGCATGGATCGGACAGATTGCTAGATTTTGGCGTATGAAAGAAGAATTCAAACGACGGATTTCGATCAATCCCTCCGTGTGTTTCGGAAAACCGTGTATCCGCGGTCATCGGATTTGGGTATCCCTCATTCTGGACATGCTGACGGAGGGAATGATGATCGACGAGGTTCTGGCCGAGTATCCGCAATTGGAGAGAGAGGACGTTCTCGCGTGCCTTGCTTATGGCGCGGAGATGTCGCGCGAGCGTTACGTTGAAATTCCAGCGAGACAGATTGTTTAGCGCGTAAGCCCCTCAAAACCCCATGAAGTTTAAGTTGGATGAGAACCTGGGTGAAAGCGGGTTCAGCCTGCTGGCAAAAGCCGGTTACGACGTCAGCACGGTCGCAAAACAAAATCTCGAAGGAGCCGCAGACGATGTCCTCATTGAGGTTGCAAGGATAGAAGGCCGCTGCCTGATCACCCTGGATCTGGATTTCTCCAATCCGATTCAATATCCACCGCAACGCTACGCTGGAATTGTTGTCCTGCGCCTGCCCAAGCCCTCGGGCTACCCAGAACTTTTGGAGTGCCTGCAAGTTTTGCTCCGCGGTCTGTCCAAAGTCGATAGCTTGGTTGGCAAACTGTGGATCGTGAGCCCATCCCAGATCCGGGAATATGCGCCGCTTGCGGATGATTAATCTCCCACCTTCGAGTTGCCATGCCGCTGTGGCCTCTGACGCGCGCGAATCTCCTCATCACTATCTGTCTGGACCCCTTGCCCAAGTTGGGGCAGCTTACGAAAAGAAACTGAGCAATGGCTTCGGAAGACACTCAAGGAATAGATGATACAGCGACCTTCGCGCGCTTTGCGGCGCTGTTTTCGGCCTGGTCGGCGGAGATTGAACGGGCGGCGCACGTGCATGGGGCTCCGCTCGATGCACAAATGGCCGACGTGGCGCGGGCTGTGGGTGTGCGCCATCCGGAACGGATCCGCTTGCAGATCGTGGACGAGATTCCCTTCCCGTGGCACGATCCCGAACTGACCAAACTGGGCAAGCAACTCGGCCTCGTCGGCGAGGGGGTGCGGGGAAACGCGCAAATTTTCGGCTATGCCGTCTTGAGTGTGCCGGAATACGCCTGCTCGGTGGAAAAAATGGCCCACGAATTTGTCCATGTCATGCAAGTTGAACGGGAAGGGTCGTTCGAAGCCTTCGTCCGGCGCTACCTGACCGAGGTGCGGGACTTCGGCTACCATCACGCTCCCCTAGAGCTGGAAGCCTACGCGGCCAACGAGCGCTTCTCCCCTCCAGCGACCTGATCGCTGCGATTCGACACGACGGAGAATTAATCAGGAACATCCCCGGGAAGCGCTCTGCACGAATGCCTGCATGGCGGTAGCGCGCCGCAGCTATTGCCAAGCAGGCCAACCGCGCGTCCGTATCCTCGAATCTCTGATTCAGGGCGACCAGACCCTTGAAATGCGCCCCGCAGCCCCCGGACTAACGTCCACGGTTGCGGAATAGAAGATCTTTACCGGGCGTTCACTTTTGACGCGGCGGTCCGGCGCTACCGCCACGCATCCCGTCACCAACAGACACGCAACCCATAATCAGCATAGTGCCCGGCGGCGGCATCGCGGGAGACGAAATGGTATCCCTCCCGAATGGCGATATGGATCAAGAGGCGACCAAAGGGATCTTTATGTCCGGAAACCCGTGACAGCGCGCAGAAGGCGGCGGCGGCTTCGGCATTGAGCGGTTCGATGTGCCAACCCTCGTCGCGGACAAACTGGGGAAAGTCCCCGGGGACCGCATTTTCCAGCGTCAGCTTGCCCAGGGAAAATTTGAGACTAATCTCCCAAAAAGAGACCGTGCTCACGTGGATCGGATTGGACGGATTGAGAAGGGCCCGGCGAGCCTTCAAAGAAAGGTGATCGGGTGCCTGCAAAGCCCACAGGAGTGCACAGGTATCCAAGAGCAGATTCATGAATCCAGAAACGAGGCATCATCCAGTTTCCAGTCGTCCGCCACACCGACTTTGATCTTGCCCCGCAGACGTCCCAGTTTACGCGCCTGTTTTTGCGCCGGTGGCGGAGACAAAACGGCAACCGTCCGGCGTCCGCGGCCGTAGGTGATCTCCACCCGCTCTCCACGCCGAACCGCTTCCAGGGCTTCCGGGAACCGCGCTTTGAATTCCCCTACCGTGTAAACCTTATCCATCCCTCAAGGCTCTGGTTATCGAGACAACTTGTCAAGATGCTTGATCACGGCTCTTTCATGGGTCGCCACACCGGATACGATCACGATCAAATTTCGCCATTGATAGCGGAATCGGGGTCGCCACCGCCTCCACTTGCGGGGTCGAGAGAAACGACACGGATTATTTCACCAACGCATGGTAGAAGGGCTGGATCAGGGAGGACAAACCGGGCAATCTGGAGTAACTCCAGACGCAGGGAAACCGCGCGGATGATTGTGGAATCGAAGCCCGCGTCGACAAACCGAAAACACGCTGGAGGGCCATGCTCCGTCCACGGCCGTGGAAGGCAGGTCTCTTGCGTTGGCTGTTGCCTTGACGCCGGACGGGGGGAAGATGAACAACACGACTTGTGCTGCACAACCGGTCACCGTCGGCGGACAAGATTGCTTGTTTCCGCACCCTCTTCCGGGGGCGGAGTGATGTGTATCCGATTCGTTTTGAGAGCCGGAAGACATCCCCTCGTCCTCACCGAACGCACCGAGCACCTTGAATCCCTCCGAGCCCTCTTTTGCGAGGCAGGCATCCCCACAGTCATCCTGCGCGGCGGCCTTTCCAAGAGCGAACTTGCGGCAGCGCTGGACGCCCTCAATACACCGGACAAACCGCAACCCGTCGTTCTCGCTACCGGACGGTTTGTGGGAGAGGGCTTTGACTGCCCCCGTCTCGATACGCTCTTTGTCACCCTGCCTGTCTCCTGGCGGGGCACAATCGCCCAATACGCAGGTCGTCTCCACCGGATGCATGAAAGCAAACGCGAGGTGCGCATCTTCGATTACGCCGACCTCAACATCCCGATGTTCGCGCGCATGTTCGACAAGCGTTGCGCTGGATACGAGGCGGTTGGATACAGCATTCTCCTCCCCGCCAGCGCGCTGCCCGGTTGGCCGCAGAGCGTGCCGCTACCCGTCGATCCGGCTTGGAAACGCGACTACGCCGCGAGCGTTCGCCGCCTCCTGCGCGACGGTGTCGAGACCCCGCTGGCCGAACTCTTCGTGCAAACGACCCGCCCGCCTTCTGAAGCGATTCACGCCCACAGCGCCTCCGAAGCGTTCTTCTTTAAGCGCCTGGAAACGCTTGAAGCAACCAGTGGGCGGTTTGTCCCCAACCACGAGCTGCCCATCTCCTTCAATCAAAAAGGGTCCATGGAAGTCGATTTTCTGTGTGCCGAACTCAAACTCGTCGTCGAATTAGACGGCCCTCAGCACCTCGGCGACGAAGCGGCCTGGCGGAGCGATCGCGCCAAAGACGCCCTCCTCCAGCGCCACGGCTACTTCGTCCTTCGCTTCCTCGCCACGGACCTCGCGGAAAACCTCGACCACGTGCTCGATAGCGTCCTGGCGACCATGGCTTTTCTTCAACGAAGGGGTCCCGCTTAAATGGAATCAACGGTGCGGAAGGCTATTTGAGTGAACCCTGTCGGCCCCCTTCGGCAATTGGCCACTTTCACGAGTCATGCAGATCGCAACGCGTGGCCCTTGAGCGACGTCAATATATTTTACCACACAAATCTATTTTGGGACACCGCATCCTTGCACTCCCGGACGTTCGCACAAAAGATGGCGTCCATGTCTCCGGAATCCACCTTTGCCCATACCGGCAGCGACCCGCTGACCGGGGAGCTTTCTTCAGATTCTTTCCGTGCGTTCATCAAGGGATTCGACCGGTTCGGCAAGGAGAGCGTGGAGACTTTTACCGCTCTTGGAAACGGGGAGCGTGTGCCGGTCTACGTGAACGAATACTGGACGGCCCGCCAAAGACAGGGCCACTCGCTGCACGAGGTTTCCTACCGTGCCTGCTTCAAACCACAGCTGCCCCGGTTCTTCATTGAGCTTCTCACGCGCCCCGGGGACACCGTGTATGACCCGTTTATGGGCCGCGGCACTACGCTGTTGGAGGCGGCTTTGTGCGGTAGGCGACCCGTCGGGAACGACATCAATCCCCTCGCGCAGCGGCTGCTTCGTCCGCGCTTGCAACCGCCTCTTCTGGAAGTCGTGGAGGAACGGCTCCGCGGGATACCCTGGCAGTGCGCGGAAGAGGAACCGCTCGACGAGGATCTCCTCGTTTTCTTTCACCCGGAAACATTGCGGCAAATCCTCTCCCTGCGGCGCTACCTGGAGAATCAAGAGGAAGCGGGGGCGTCGGATGCGGTGGATGATTGGATACGAATGGTGGCAACCAATCGCCTCACGGGGCACTCACCTGGTTTTTTCTCCGTCTACACGCTTCCTCCCAATCAGGCGGTTCGCCCCAATCGGCAGCGGCTGATCAATGAGAAAAGGAAGCAAACGCCTCCGCCACGGGATGTAACCAGCATCATCCTGAAGAAGAGTCGCCAACTCCTGGGTGACCTCACGCCGGAGGAGCGTGCCACCCTCAAGGAGGTCAGCGCCGACGCGATCCTCCTGACCGGTTCGGCAGACGCGACAAAGCCTTTGGCGACGGACTCGGTGGACCTTCTCGTGACCTCGCCACCTTTTCTCAAGGTGATCGATTACGAGACCGACAATTGGATGCGCAGTTGGTTTAACGGTATTGATCCGAAAGGCGTCCATCTGTGGCAGGCAGGCAAACTCCACAAATGGGAGGAACTGATGGCGCGCGCCTTTGCGGAGTTTTTCCGTATCTTGAAACCGGGTGCCTGGATTGCCTTTGAGGTCGGGGAGGTTTCCAAGGGAAAAGTGAATTTGGACGAAGCGGTCCTGCCGGTGGCAAAGGCCGCCGGTTTGACCCCCGTGTGCACACTCATCAACCAGCAAGACTTCACCAAGACCGCCAACTGTTGGGGCGTGGACAATCAAAGCAAGGGCACAAACACCAACCGGATCGTGGTTGCCCGCAAGCCGGGGGCTTCTCCGGGAAAGACGCTTCCGGCACCCCGCATCCTCCGCCAGACCGCAAAACCTCCAACAACCCGGACACCCACTCAAATCAACCTCAACTTCGACTGACCATCCCGATGCAAATCCTCACCCTCACCGCAAATCTCCTCGCCGAGTTTACCGGTAATTACCCGGCGTTTCTTCCGGAAAAGACGCAACGCGCGCAACGGGTTGAATTTCAAGTTGGCGGCAAAGGCATCAACGTGACTAAGGCAGCCCACCGCCTCGGTGTCAAAGCCGAGGCCCTCTATCTTGCCGGCGGTGCGATGGGCGATTTGAGCGAGGAGTGGCTCGCCCGTCAGACCTTCGGGAGCCGCGCGGTCAAGGCCCTTCCCGGGACTCGTGCGGGATGGGTCGTCCGCGCACCGGGTATGGCCGAAACCACCTTTCTTGGGGCCGATATTCCCGTAGAGCCGGCCGCATGGGAAGCGCTGCTTCGCCGATCTGACCAAACGCCCGCCACCCACCTTGCTCTGTGCGGAAGTGTGCCGGGATGGTCCCCCGCCCACACCGCATTAACCGCCGCCCTCTTCAGGAGGGAGCCGGCACCCTTTCGCGCGCTCGACACCTATGGCCCTCCGCTCGCCGATCTTTGGAAGATGCCGTGGGATCTGATCAAAATCAACCGGCAGGAGTTTGACGGCCTCGCGGAACAAGAAGGGACGCAACTGCCGGATTTCCCCCATACCTTGCCCGCCCTCGCCGCTGCTTCGGCCGCTCGTTCGTGGATCGTGACCGATGGGGGCGGACCGGTTTATCTTTGGACCGCTGCTGCGGGCCTTCGCCGCTTCACGCCGCCCCGCGTTGAGGAAGTTTCGCCCACCGGATCAGGCGATGTTTTTCTCGGAGTGTTTCTCGCCCGTCTCGCGCTCGGTGACGCCCCCGACCAAGCCCTTCCAGTCGCCCTGCACCATGCCGCCCTCAACGCAGGCGACCCCGGTGTGGCCGCCTATGCGCTGCCCTGATGCGGCGGAACGGCCGTGGTCTAGGCCACAAGGCCATCCGGCGGAAGCCAGACAATGCGTAAATCCTACCAGACTCCATTTTAAATGTTCTGAACATTTCCGCATTGACAGGCGGTAACTAGGTGTTTGAGTCGGATCATGAGCAGAAAATTTTGCCGAAGATTGAAGTATCCACGATTGGCTTGCCACCACCTTATTTCGAGGGTGGTGCAGAAAAGACGATTGATGGATGAGGAGGCGATGGAGGCCATGAGGCATATCATGCGCTCGCAGGCGGCGTTTGCGGGGATGGAGGTGCTGACGTATTGCTTCTTGGCGAATCACTTTCACATCTTCGTGCGGCTGGATCCGAAGGAGACGGAAGTCCTGGACGACGCAGGGCTGGTGGGTCGCTTTCGGGCGCTCTATGGGGGGACGCGTTGCGCTTCGCTGGGGCTGGATGCGGATGATTTGGAGGTGATTCTGAGGAAGAACGGGGACTCCGCAGAGGGTATCCGTCGACGCTTGAAGGCGCGGATGGGGGATGTGTCGGTCTTCATGCGGGAGGTGAAGACGCGCTTTACTTTGTGGTATAACGGGGAGCGCGGGACGGTGGGGACTTTCTGGGCGGAGCGTTTCCG
>JAFIGE010000146.1 GCA_020831585.1 Opitutales bacterium
AGCGGATTTCCCAAACCTCACTAGAAAATTGATCTAGAATAACCAAACTCGAGGCTAGCGTATACGCTAGATCTTTATCGATCATTCACCCTCAACTCAAACCAGCAATCATGGGATACCCGACCAAAGTTCAGCTCATCTCCCGCAAAAAGGGAGCCGATCAATATTACATCAACTTCCCCACCGCCGTGGCCGAGGCCATGGAGTTCCAGAAGGGCGAAGTCATCGAGTGGATCATCGAAGACAAAGCCAACATCATCGCCCACCGCCGGCACGTGCCCCCCTCGCCCGTCAAAGTCAAAAAAAAACGACACCTCCCTCCTCGGTGCCTGGGAGTTGATTTGGATTCGCTGCGCCCCCGAGGTCTGCCGCTCCGATTCTTGCGCACAACGCCTGCGCCAACACCTGCTGGCCCATCTGCTCTGCCCCGGGCGGCACACCATCTCGGGCCTCATCACCGTTTTCGGCGGACAATACAAGGACTGGACGGCCCATTACGACCTCTACGCCAAAGACCGCGTCGCCACGGGCGAGATCTTCTTGCAAGTGCGCCGCCAAATCGACGCCCTGCGCGCGCCCCCGCAACCCCTCTGCGTTGCCCTCGACGACACCATCCTGCGCAAAGTCGGCAAATGCATCCCCGGCACGGCCTACCGCCGCGACCCCCTCGGTCCCCCTTTCAACCTCAATCTCGTCTGGGCGCAACGGTGCCTTCAGCTCAGTGCCGCCGTGGCCGACGGCGGCGGTGCCGTGCGCATGATCCCCATTGCCTTCGAGGACGCCTCGACTCCGCGCAAGCCCCGCAAGGGAGCTCCCGAGAAAATGGTCGAAGCCCACAAAGAACAAATGAAACAACGTAATCTCAACACCCTTGCCGTGGGAGCCATCACCCGCCTGCAGCAGCAACGCGCCGCCGAGAACGAGGGGACGGCCCCGATCCTGCACGTCGTCGTCGACGGCAGTTACACCAACAAAAAAGTCCTTCGCAACCTGCCTGAAAATACCACCCTGATCGGACGAATCCGCAAAGACGCCAAACTCAGCGCCAAGCCCATGGAGCAACCATCCAAAGGCCGACCGAAGTTTTACGGCGAGGACCTCCCCACGCCGGAACAAGTGCGCCAGGACCCGGCGGTCGCGTGGACGCCGGTGTACGCCCACGCCAGCGGCAAGACCCGTCAGTTTGATGTCAAGACCCTCCCGTGCGTGCGTTGGCGCGCGGCCGGAAAGATGGACCTGCGCGTGGTCATCATCCGCCCTGTGGGCTACCGCCTGCGCAAGGCAGCGCGCAAACTCTACACCCAGCCGGTCTATCTCATCTGCACCGACCCAAAACTCGATCTTACGCAGATTGTGCAGCAATACATCTGGCGCTGGGACATTGAGGTGAACCACCGCGACGAGAAAAGCATCCTCGGCGTCGGACAAGCGCAGGTGCGCAACCCGCACTCGGTGCAAAACATCCCCGCCAGTGCGGTGGCGGCCTTCGCCATGCTGCACCTCGCGGCGATCCAAACCTACGGACAGGGAGGTCAACCCACGGCCATTACCCCGCCCAAATGGAGGAACGCGAAAAAGAAGAAACGCCCCTCCACGCAGGACCTGATCAACGAACTGCGCCGCGAGCTTTGGGCACAGGCTATCCGCCCGGAGGTTTTAACCCACTTCATGAACAAAAGCCTCGGCGGACCGAAGTCCCTTAAAGACCCACCCGACCTCTGCAGCTCGCTCTTTGCCGCCACCGCATAGCTAACGGATAACCAAACTCGAGGAAGCGGCTTCCAGCCGCTTATCCCGAGCCAAAGCGGCAAGATGCCGCTTCCACAATAAATCAACTCCGCACTTGTAAACGGACCCTGAGCCAGCTGAGTCGACGCTTTGTTGTCGATTTACCCCGGTTTCCTCTGCAAATTGGGGAAAATCGATGACCCGAAGGCACTCCAAAACCGTTATGGCTCCGTTCCCTGGCACCCGCGTGGCGGGGATGATCAGCCTTTCTTTTGTTCCTGCAACCCCCGGAGCGGCCGGTCGTGATGAAGTCCGCGCCCGTCTTTGTTGAGGAAGCCCAACGACTCGTCTAAAAACCCATGGCCACCGCCGAACAGATCAAGACGCTCATCCGCTCCCACTTTAGTGAGGAGTCGGAGCGCTTTTTCACGGCCGCTTTGCAGGTGGCCGCACACGAGGCGCGGCAGGGGCACAGCGCGCTGGCGCACGAGATAAAGTCGCTGGTGGATAAGGCGAGGCAGACGCAGAAGCAGCGGCTCCTCAAGTTTCCTCCCGAACTGAACGGCCTGCTTTTGACGGAAGAGCCGGAGGCGCATCAGGAGAACTTGATCCTAGGCGCTGAACGAAAGGAACGCGTCCGCCGCATCCTCCACGAATACAAGCAGCGGAACACCCTCAAGGAGCACAGCCTGAGCCATCGGCGAAAGATCCTGCTGTCCGGCCCACCGGGGACAGGAAAAACGCTGACTGCAAGCGTGCTTGCTTTTGAGTTAAGGCTGCCGTTGAGGACCATTCAAGTGGACCGTTTGGTGACCAAGTTCATGGGTGAAACGGCGGCAAAACTGAGGCAGATCTTTGATATCATCCGCGAAAACCCCGGCGTTTATCTCTTCGATGAGTTTGACGCCATCGGCGGAGATCGCGGACGCGACAATGATGTCGGCGAGATGCGCCGGGTGCTGAACTCGTTTCTCCAGTTCATCGAAGCCGAGTCTTCCGATAACCTAATCGTGGCTGCAACCAACAACGATTCGTTGCTCGACAAGGCGCTCTTCAGGCGCTTCGACGACGTGATTTACTACGCTTTGCCGGATGCCGGGGAACGCCAGCAGCTCATGCGAAACCTGCTCGCTCTTTTCACGAATAAACGTTTTCCCTTCGCCAATGCTGCGGAAGAAGCCAAGGGTCTGAGCCACGCCGATATTGACCACGCTTGCCGCAATGCAATGAAGGAAGCAGTTCTGTCAGGGAAGAAGACGGTTGAACTCGCGACATTGAAAACTTTCCTATCGGAGAGAAATCAGGCCTACGGAGGGAGATAATGGCAGGGGAACGCTACAGCCATATTCGCATACCCAACGATTTTCAGCAGACCGAACGTTATGCCAAAAAGCTGCGCAAAATCGAGAATCGGATCCCCTCCCGAGATCCTCAGGCTCACGCGCAATTCCTCAAACGCAAACTGGAGGAAGCCTGGAAGACAGCCGAACAGCAGGTTGCAGTAACCCATAGTGAGAGAACCGGTAGCTATCTGGAGTTCAAGTGCGATCCGGGAGCAGCGTTTGTAATCAAGAGCCTCGAGGACCTGCGTTCGAAGAAGGTCCGCCTGATGAATATCAGGGAAGTCGTCGAAAACGACGCTATCGTGACTTACGCCACCGTATATATCGCCCATGAGAAGAAGGGCCATTTCTTTAAAAAACTGGAGAAATACTTACGAGAAGACGGTAAAACCGAACTGATCAACCGACTGACCGATATTCGCTCTGCGCTACTCGTGGAATCCTTCTGGACCGACAACCGGGAACTGTCACCAATACCTGGACTGGAAAAGGAGTTTATAGAAGTCTGGCTCAGTTCCGATGCTCCGGAAGCTCGCGCATCCTTCCAAGCCGTTTGCCAAAAGTTGGAGATTGAGGAGACCTCGGAAAATCTGGTTTTCCCGGAAAGGCAAGTTGTTGTCGTGAAGGCGAATAAGGCGGCCCTTGAGAATCTGACGCTTCACTTCGATCAGATAGCGGAATACCGCAGAGCGAAGGAAACGGCAGCTTTTTGGCTGGAGCTTGAAACAGCCGAGCAGGCGTCGTGGGTCGAGCACTTAAGGGAGAGGCTTAAGGTTGATGTGGCCAGCAAAGTGTCAGTATGCATCCTCGATACGGGCGTTAACCGGAAGCACCCTTTGATTGAACCGCTCCTCGCTACGGATGACTGCCATACCGTGGAACACGCGTGGGCAAGTGACGATCATAAGGGACACGGAACCCTGATGGCGGGTGTTTGTGGGTTCGGCGACCTTAAGGCAGCCTTGGATTCTTCTGAAGCGATTCAAATTTCGCACAAGTTGGAATCAGTAAAGATACTGCCGCCACGGGGATCAAACCCGCCGCACCTCTGGGGTGATGTGACCAAACAAGCCCTATACATTGCGGAGATCGCGCAAAATGAGCGGAAGCGCGTCCTATGTTTGGCCATTACGGCAACAGATGATCGGGATCGGGGCCGACCGAGTTCGTGGTCGGGGTTGGTGGACAAACTGGCTTCGGGGGCCGATGATGGAATACAGCGGCTGTTTATTATTGCTGCCGGAAACGCCGGATCGGTGAGCGACGTCATTGCGAACTATCCCGATGCCCTTACTCTTGAGTCAGTCCACGACCCGGCTCAGTCATGGAACGCCTTAACGGTGGGAGCCTTTACCGAGTTATCGCGCCTTACCGATGCGCAACTGAACGGCTATGATCCTCTTGCAGCTCCCGGAGGTATCTCACCGTTTACTTCGACATCATCCACGTGGGACGATAAGTGGCCTCTGAAGCCGGATGTCTTGATGGAGGGTGGAAACCTCGCGGTCGACCGGAAAGGAGCGTATGACGAGAGCGACGATCTGTGCGTGATCTCGACCTACCATGACACGACCAAGCGCTTGCTGGAAGGCTTCAACATGACGAGCGCTGCAACCGCGAAAGCCGCTTGGATGGCCGCTCAGATTCAGGCCAAATACCCGGAACTTTGGCCGGAAACGGTACGCGGCCTGATTGTTCATTCTGCTCAGTGGACCGATAAGCTTTGCGAGCAATTCTTGAACACCCGAAAACCCTCAAAAACAGAGATCAAGAGACTTATTCGAATCTGCGGCTGGGGTGTGCCTTCGCTTGAACGTGCACTTGCTAGCACGAAAAACAACCTGACACTTTTCGCTGAATCGACGATCCAACCCTTCACAAAGGGTAGCTCCGGCTACAAGGCCAACGAGATGCATCTTTACAGCATACCATGGCCAAAAGAGGAATTGCTGGGGCTTCCGCCTGAGACAGTGGTGACTATGCGGGTTACTTTGTCGTATTTCGTTGAGCCCAGTCCAGGAGAGATCGGATGGAAGGACCGTTATCGATACATGTCGCATGGGCTGCGTTTCGAACTGAACGCACCCGGCGAAACACACGAGCGGTTTTTGAGCCGCATCAGCTCGGCGATTGAGCGGGATGACGATGACAATGAGCAAAACGCAAGCACATCGGATTTTTGGCTTCTCGGTTCTGATGCGAGGCATAAAGGGTCGCTCCATTCCGACATCTGGTGCAAAGGATCCGCTCAGGATTTGGCTGATTCAAACTATTTGGCAATTTTTCCGATCAAGGGATGGTGGAGCACTCGGAAGCACCTGCACAAAGGCGAGAGCGATTGCCGTTACAGTTTAATCGTGTCCATTCAAACACCGGCCCCGGAAGTCGATCTTTACACTCCCGTTTCCACACAGATTGGAATCCCGACGCCGGTCCAAATTGAAATCCCCGTCTGACCATGCCCTTCACCGACATCAACACCGAGGACCGGTTGGTTCAGGCGACCTTTGCCGAGCACCTTGAGAGGGAGTTGGGCTGGGAGAATATCTATGCCTGGCACGAGGAGGTGATGGGCGCGGCGGGAACGCTTGGGCGAGAAACGACCCGTGAGGTTGTTCTGAAGCCCCAGCTAAGGGATGCGTTGGTTCGGCTGAATCCTGAACTACCAGGTGCCGCCGTCGAGGATGCGATCCTCAAATTGACGCGGCACGACCTGACGCGATCACTGATTCAGCACAACCAGGAGTTTTACCGTTACCTGCGCGATGGGGTGCCGGTGACCTATCGCGACGGAAGAGGTCAGATAAGGGATGCCAAGGCACGCGTGATCGATTTCGACAACGGCCTGGCACCGAATGGCCAGCCTAAGAACCGGTTCGTGGCTGTGCGGGAACTCGTGATTCAGGGGCTGCGGGCGCCGCATTACAACCGGCGGGCAGACTTGGTCTGCTTCGTAAATGGGCTGCCCCTTGTCTTCATCGAGCTGAAGGCGGTTTACAGGAACATCCGGGCGGCCTACGACGGGAACCTGCGCGATTATCTGGAGGAGAATTCGATCGCCCACGCTTTTCACCACAATGCCTTCATCGTCGTGAGCAACGGGGATCAGGCTCGCTACGGCAGCATCACCAGCGGATGGGAACACTTTAACGAGTGGAAGCGGCAGGGGGAAGCGGACGCGGGGAGGCTGGATGCCGAGGTCCTTCTGGAGGGTATGCTCCGGCCTGACCGCCTCCTGGACATCGTGGAGAACTTCATCCTCTTCGATGGAAGCAAGCCCGGAAACACGCGTAAGGTAGTGGCCCGAAACCATCAGGTGCTGGGAGTGAACCGGGCGGTGGACTCGGTCATTGCGCAGGAAGAGCTGAAGCGCGAATTTCCGCCAGAAAAGCGGCTCATTCACCGCGAGGTGAAGATACGGTCGAGGAGGAAAGATCGGGCCGTCGCCGAGGATCGCCCTGCGGAAGAGGTTCCCATGATCGATGCCTTTGAGGAATTCGAGCGGGAGGAGAGCCTGGAGGTGCTCAGGCTTGTGGAACCGGCTCATCCGGATTTGGGCAAGCTGGGGGTGTTCTGGCATACCCAGGGAAGCGGGAAATCCTACTCGATGGCGTTCTTCGTGGAGAAGGTACGCCGGCGGGTATCCTCGAAATTCACCTTTCTCCTGATGACGGACCGGACGGATCTGGACGCGCAGATTTTCCGAACTTTCGCGGGCTGTGGCGTGGCCGACGCCAATGCGCCGAGAGCAAAATCAGGAGAGGATCTGGAGGGTCTCCTGAAAGAGAACCACCGCTTCATCTTCAGCCTAATCCATAAGTTCAACAAAGATGTCGATCCCGACCAGCCCTACAGCCGTCGTGATGACATTATTGTGATTTCTGATGAAGCCCACCGGACACAGGCCGGCAAGTTGGCGAGAAACATGCGCTTGGCATTGCCCAACGCCTCCTTCATCGGATTCACCGGAACACCTCTCTTTAAGCAGGATCATCTGACAAGGCGGATCTTCGGATCCTACGTCTCCCGCTATGATTTCAAGAGATCGGAGGAGGACGGGTCCACGGTCAAGCTGGTCTACGAAAACAGAGGTGAAAAACTGAAGGTGGCGCGGCTGGACCTCAACGACAAGATCGCCGCGGCCGTTGAGCAGGCAAACCTCGACCCCGACAAAGAGCTGCTATTGGAGAAACTACTGGGCAAGGATTACGAGGTCGTGACGGCTCCGGCTCGCCTGGAAAAAATCGCAGACGACTTTGTGGAGCATCTATCGCTGCGCTGGGAGTCGGGCAAAGCCATGCTCGTGTGCGTCGACAAGATCACCTGTGCCCGGATGTATCAGCTCATCTTTCCGCGCTGGCGGGCGAAGATTGCCGAAATCGAAACGGACATTGCCGCGACAGAGGCAGCCCGCGGCGTGGCGACGGAGGAAGAGCACGAGAAACTATCTGAACGCCTGAAGTGGCTGCGCGGCCAGCATGCATGGATGACGGAAACGCTGATTCAAGTGATCATCAGCGAAGCACAGAACGAGGTTGCGGACTTCAAGAAGTGGGGCTTCGACATTATTCCTCATCGATCGCTCATGAAGCTGGGCTTCGAGACCCCGGACGGCAAACGGATCGATGTGGAGTCAGCGTTCAAAGATCCCAGGCATCCTTTCCGCGTCGCCATCGTGTGCGCCATGTGGCTCACGGGTTTCGATGTGGAGTGTTTGTCGACCTTGTACATCGATAAGCCTCTGCGGGCGCACACGCTGATGCAGGCAATAGCCCGCGCCAACCGCGTCTATCCGGAGAAAGATTTTGGTCTGATTGTCGATTACAACGGGATGTTGAAGAGCCTTCGGGAGGCGCTCGCTCAATACGCGCTTGGCGACGATTCGGATAACGGAGGCGATGAAATCATCGCTCCTGTCGAAGAGAGGGTTCAGGCATTGATCGAGGCAATTGCCGAAACCGAGCGACATCTACTTTCGCTTGGCTTTGACTGCGGTCAGTTTGCGGGCGTAACAGGCTTTGATCGAATCCGGCTTTTCCGGGACGCCGAAGAGGTCCTGTGGAACGCCGGTGAGGGGCGGCGCCGGTTTGAGATTTTGGCACGGCAAGTCTTTGTCCGTTTCAAGAGCCTCATCACCGATCGGGTGGTCTTCGACTTTGCCGAGCAGCATGACAACATTGAAAAAATCTTTAAGAAGCTGCAGGAAAGACGCGATACCTCGGATGTTTCCCAACTGCTGAAGGAGCTTCACAAGATCGTGAACGAAGCCATCGAGACTGCGACGCCGGATGAGTCCTCAAATGAAAGCAGGTTCTATGATCTAAGCACCATCGACTTGGAGAAACTCCGGGAAGAATTCGAAAAGAAGGTGAAGCGGAAGGCGACAGCCCTCAAGGATATTCAGCAAGTGGTGGAAGACAAGTTGGCGGCAATGCTGGCACAGAATCCAAACCGTATGGATTTCTACAAAAAGTATCAGGAAATCGTCGCTGACTACAATAAAGAGAAAGACCGCGTGACGATTGAGGAGACTTTCGCAAAACTGGTTGATTTGGCTCAGTCCCTCGACGCTGAACAGCAGCGTGCAGTGAAAGAAGGCCTTAGTGAAGAGGAACTCGCCATCTTTGACCTTCTCCGGAGAAACCCGATTGCCAAGACAGAACGGGAGCGCGTCAAGGATGCAAGCCGGACGCTCCTTACGGCCATACGGAAGATCATCGGTTCCATGCAGGAGTGGACAGTGAAGGAGCAAACACGGGCAGAGGTCGAGGTTTCCATTCTCGACAAGGTTTTTGAGGTTCTGCCATCGCCTCCATTCTCCGACGAGGATAAGCAGGTCGTCGCCCACGATTTATTCGAGTTTGTCTGGAGCCGCCACCGGAGACCGGCAGCGTAGCAGCAACACGCTGCCCATATGCTCGTCGGTTGCGGACGGATCACGTCGGTGGGGGAAAACAATCTCATCCGATCCCAAAACATCGCTCCCCATCCGCCTTCGTCGCCACACCCAGGTAGTGCTCCCAGAGGATGGCTTGATCCTTGTGACTGACCACCAGGGCCTTCCTCTCCTCCTGCATGTTGGGATGAAAATGTGGTGGCTGTAGCCGGAGAAGTTCTACCAATCCCCGTCCAGATTGGGCTGGCCGGTTTTCGATGGGTCGAGGATGTCTTCAACAGAGCGGATGCCGGCGAGTTTTTCGGAGGCTTCGACGCCGGGTTGCTCGGAGTAGTGGAGGAACCAGGGAAGCCGCGCGTGGCGGTAACTTTCCTCGGTCACGGGAGATACGGGGGGCGCTTTGTCCGTAACGGTCTGCCATTGGCGGGCGTTGAGGAGGTGGACGAAGCAGCGGGAGGTGGATTTCCGGCAGTAGGCCTCCGGACTCCACCGGTCTTCGTAGATCTCTTGTTTCATACGGCCGCCCGCGCCGAATCCCATTTCCATTTCGTTGACGCTGTAATCGCTCATCGGAGCCGCCATGCTAAACATGATATCCGGTGGGCTCATTGGTCGGTTAAAGTTGTCTATCCACTCGCGAAGTGCGGGAAAGAGCTGCTGTTCGAGGTAAACCTCGGCTTTCAGCGGAAAGGCCTGCAGCTGCATCCCGTTCCACTCCGCCCGCCCGGTGAGTTGCTCTTCCACGGTGGCCCCCCGACCGACGGGCGTGGCGACGAACTGCCGGATTGTTCCCTTGGCCACGACATAGCCGTCCAGCCAAGGTTGCTCGGGCAAGGCGAGGTAGTTTTGCGACTTCTTCGAGAGACGGTCCGACCAGGCCTCACCCGTGACGCAGCAAACTTTGCCCGTCCCCACCCTCAGCGCAGTGGGGTAGGATCCATCGAAGTTCAACCAGAGGGCCTCCCGCTGATATAAGGGAATCATGACTCCGCCGTGCCGCTTCCATGCCGGGGGCAAACGATCCGCATAATCATCCACATGCTCAATGGGAAAGCGCCCGAGGCCCGCTGGCAGGGGGTATTCCTTGCCATCGTCGGGAATGCGGAGGGTGCGCTGAAAGGAAATGGCTATCCGGGTGGATATGAGCCTTCGGCGCTGTGCCGAAATCCCCTCTTCGGAGGGCCAGTGCGGGCGTCGCTTGCCTCCCCGCAAGCGGGCCAGTTCTGTGTCGAATCCCTCACCGAGCATGGCCTCGATCTCAGGGAAGTGAATGTGCAGTTCGCGGTCCTTTATCTCGATCATGGTTGTCTCCTCGTTTGGTCACCAGTTTCCGTCCCGAACCTCGCGAACCAGCCGGAGGACCGCGCTCTGGGGCAGTTTTTTCAACTCTTGCAGGACCTGGCTCATCAGTTCGGGCCGCTTAAGAATAATCGCCTGCAGCTCGCTTGATACCTTCCCTCCCATCGCCAGAAGCATGTCGGCATCCACTTCCAGTGCCGCCGCCAGACGCTTGATCGTCTCCTCGCCGGGCGGGGCTTCCTGGTCGCGCTCGATTTTGCTAAGATAGGACGGCTGGATGCCCGCCATCGACGCCACCTTGCGCAAGGAAAAGCCTGCCCGTTTAAGGGCCAGAGCTTCCCGTCGCTTCCGAAGGTAGGTGCCAAATGTGTCCATTGCCAAGTGTTTAGTGATTACTAAACACATAACAATGCTCGATGGCAAGCAGAATTCTACGAAAGGGAGGATGGACGCGCTGAAGGCTCGGTTGAATGAGCTGCCTGCCGTCAGGTTGTCGGTTCAACTCCGAAATAGCTCCCCGCATCCGCCTGTGTCGCCACGCCGAGGTAGTGCTCCCAGAGGATGGCCTGATCCTTGTGGTGCCTTTGCCAGGGGCGGGTTTACGGGAGACCTGCTCAAATTTCCCCACCCCCGGGGGTGGGATGGCCGGGTGTGGATCAGGCGAAGGGATGGAGGGGCGGGATGCCGTCGATACCGGAGAAATCGGCGGTGTTTCCGGTGAGGAGGAGGGGGATGCTTTCGTCCGGATCCCATCCGGCGGCCCGGCGAATGGTGGGGCCCGGGTGGCCGACGGCCTTCACCGGGGCAAGCGCATCGTTGCCTTCACCGGTTGCTCCACCGCACCCGCTCCTCCCATCCAATCCACCCTCTCTGCGCCCTTGTAGGTTCCATAGAACCGAACCCACAGAACTTCTTCACCGCAGATTTCTCAGAGAACGCAGATACTCCACCACCGCACCCAATCCACCCACACCACAGAGCCCCCGCATTCGTGTCCTTCGTTCCTTTCGCAGTGAATAAAATCCCCGAACATACGCCCGGATCCTTCCTTTCGTTCGACATGGCCTGTTCACGCCGAGGCGAGGAAGGCACCGATTTCGGCAAGAGGGAGGGCCTGTGTCTTATCTGCCAGCGGATAGGCATTGGCCGTACGGCAGATGATGGCCGCCGGAGGCAGACCGTCGATTTCCTTTCGCACGAGGGGAAGCTTTCCCCCCGAAGAGGGATTTTCCGACCACTTGGCATCAGCGAGGACAAAGCGTCCGGCGCGGTGCAGGAGGAAGTCCGCCTCTTTTGTCCGGTCCCGCCAGAAAGCAAGCTGCCACCCGCCATGAACAGCGAGGTGTTTGCGGATTTCGGTGAACACGGTCGTCTCCCACAACGCCCCCGCGAGGGGCGAACGGAAAAGATCTTCGGCTTGCTGCACTCCCATAAGGAAGGCGCACAACCCACTGTCGTTAAAGTGAAGTTTTGGGGTCTTGACGAGAGACTTGGTGGCGTTGGAAAACCACGGCTCCAGCAGCGTGATGATGCCCGAATACTCCAGGGCCGAGAGCCACTGACCGGCAGTGGTCGGGCTGATGCCCACATCGCGGGCCAACTCGGCACGGTTGATGAGCTGGCTCGTGCGCAGGGCACAGGCTCGCAGGAAGCGCTCGAAATCCCGCAAATTGCCCACCTGCAGTTGCAGGCGCAGATCGCGCTCAAGGTAGGTGGCGACACAGGATCGGTAAAAGCCCGCCACGTCGATGGTCGGCCGCTCATGCAGTTCCGGGAAGCCCCCTTTCCAGACAAAAATCTCCTCCGGAAGCATGTGCCCGGCATCCAGCAGCTCGCGGTAGCTGAGGCCTTCAAGGTGGAGAATATCGGCCCGCCCGGCCAACGACTCCGAGACCCCCCGCATCAATTGAAAAGGCTGGGAGCCCGTTAGGATGAACCGCCCCATTCGCTCCCGATCGGCGTCAACGACCCGCTTGAGGTGACGGAATAGCTCCGGGGCATACTGCACCTCGTCGATAATGAGCGGATCGCCGTGCCGGGCGAGAAACGCCAGGGGATCCCCCTCCGCCTGGGCCGCCTCACTGGGAAGGTCCAGGCTCACGTAGGCGTGATCCGGGAAAAGCCGGCGCACCAAGGACGTTTTTCCCGTCTGCCGCGGCCCCGTGAGGACCACCACCGGCCGCGTCTCCGCGCCCCGCAGAAGCAGGCGCTCAAATGTCCGTCCAATCCACATGATTGCAAATCGTGCGGTCTTACCGTGGAATTTGCAAGCTCTTCCCGCTCTATTTCCCCTGAGTAACGTCGGTATTCAGCCAGAGCTTGCGCAAACCGACCTGGTTGACTCGCAAAGCGAGCAGGGACACCCGGCGCAAGGAGCCAAAGCCCCTTTTCCACGACGAATTACACGAATCTCCTCAACCGCATCCAATCCACCCCACCGAGCCTCCGCATTCGTGTTATTCGTTCCTTTCGCAGTTCCCTCCACCCGAGCCAAAGCCCATTTTCCACGACAAATCACCCGAATTACACGAATCTCCTCAACCGCACCCGTTTCACCCTCTCAGCGC
>JAFIGE010000147.1 GCA_020831585.1 Opitutales bacterium
CATCGGCCAAGCTTCTCGATTCGGGTCTGGCCACGCTTCGATAGAACATCCCCACACCACCTCGGACTTCCCCGGCAGCCGACAAGTTTTTTTGCCTGGTATATATAGCATGTTTCATGTTTAGGTATTCAAAATCCAAATCGCCCCATTGAGAGCGGTGGCAAAACTAACCCAAGCAAGATAGGGGAGAAGAAGCGTGGTGGCAGGATGGCTGACTTTTCGAAAAGCAATGATCGTGGCGACGATACCCAGCCAAAGAAAAAGAATGACAAGGAAGGCAAGGTCGGGGCGTTCAAGACCAAAAAAAACCGGTGACCAAGCGGCATTAAGGGCAAGTTGAAGAAGAAAAAGTGAGAGCGGTCCGCGTTGGGCTGAGAAACCTCCCCGCACCCAAACCAACCACGCAGAGATTGCCATCAGCGCATAAAGAAGGGTCCATACCGGACCGAAAACCCAACTCGGGGGGTTCCATGTTGGCTTATTCAGGCTGGCATACCACTCCCCGGGAGAAAAGAAGGAACCCACAGCCGCCGCACCAAAACACAGGACCAACCAAATAAACAAACCCAAACTGATCCGTGTGTAGCTCATTTTTGAAAGGAAAAAGAGAAATTAAAGGTAACTGGGTCCTGCGCTGAACGCAAAACAAACCATAAGTCTCCGTGCACCGGACCCACAAACAGGGACCGTCTAAAAATCAAGAAGCCCGGTCTTTGGTTTGTTCACTATACTTAAGGCAAAGGCTTACCGAAGTTGGCCAAGCGCCATGACGGTTCGTGGTCGCAACGCGGTGTTCGGTGTGCGGGTGCTACGCTCTTGATCGGCGTTCCATTGGAGGAAGACCCAACCGAATATGATGAGAGAGACAACCATGTTGCCGACCTTCATGATGAGGCCGCCGAGGACCTGGTCCTGTAAGGGCTCCAGGGCCGGAATCAGGCGGGGGGCAAACTCGTAGGTCGGATAAAGCACGTCTGTGGAAAAGGTGAGGATGCCAAAGAGCGGGATTTGCACCACCATGAGGGCGAAGAGATAAATCAGGACCGCGCCGTAGTGGCGGCGGGGGGCGAGTTCGGAGCGACTGAGGATGGGCCAGAACATGAGCACGGAGGTGAAGAACATCGTGAGGTGCTCAAACATGTGGATGCGTTTGCTGTGCAGGGCGGCCTCGTAAAACGCCGGAAAGTGCCAGACGCTGAAGGTGAAGGTGAAAATGAAGCCCGCCACCACCGGGTGCACAATAAAGCGAAAGGCCGCGAGGAGCCAACAGCTCCGTCTCAGGACCCCGTCGATCAGCCACGCCGGAAGGGCGTAGATAAGAAGCGGCGCGGAGATATACATGAAAATCAGGTGCTGCAGCATGTGCGCACTGAAGAGGTAGTTCTCTCCGATGGCATCGAGCGGGGAGCCGACGGCCAGGTAAAACACGACCAAGCCGATGGAGAAGGCGAAGAGTTCCTTTCGCGGAAAAGCCACACCAGTGGCGAGAAAGGGCCGCCCCGGGCCGATGGCCATGCCGTAAAGCCACGCCGCCGCCAACAAGCCGATGATGAGGGCGGGTTCGGTGTGCCAATGCCAAAAGCTGATCATGAAGGCGGCGGATGCCGTCCGGTTTCCAAAAGCCAAGTCGAAGCACCTGGCTTACCCCGGAGGTCAAAATAGCATAAACATCATGGGCGGCCCGGCGGGGTCTTCCTCGAAGAGGAACATGAGCGCGGTGACCGTGCCCCCGGCGATGACCATGCCGATCATAAAAAGAATGGTGCAGAGCATGCGGTCCCACTTGAGGTGCATGAACCACCAGATGACGGCGAGAAACTTAATAAGCGAAAGCACGCCCAAAGCGGTCAGGACGATCCACTTGTTGATCGGAAAATACACAATGACCAGCTCGATTGCGGTGATCGCAATGAGGGCGATGGACACATTGAAGAAGGTGAAATACTTCTTGTGCTCTTCGGCGATGACGGCGGCGTGGCCGCTCTCGGGCAAACGCGGATCGGGTGACGGAATCATGTTAGGAAGGGTACGTATTCGACGAGATAAACGACCGTGAAGATGACAATCCACACGATATCGACGAAGTGCCAATAGAGCCCGGCCACCTCGATATCGAGGGCGTGCTCGGCTTTGTAGCGGTCGGTAAAGGTGTAGACGAGCCAGCTCCCCAGCCAGATGATGCCGAGGGCCACGTGCACGCCGTGGGTGCCCGTGAGCACATAGAATGTGGACCCAAACACATTGCTGGAGAGGGTGAGACCGAAGTCCGTGACAAAGTGGTGGAACTCATAGACCTGGCCACAGAGAAAGATCAGCCCGAAGAAAATCGTGCCGCCGAGAAACCAGCGGACCCCCTTGATATTCCCCTTGTGCGCCGCCGAGACGGAAAGCGCCATAAGGAAGGAACTCATGAGGAGAATGAAGGAGCTGAAACCCGTCAGCTCGATATCGAAGATAGCCTTGGGGTCGACGATGTCCGGGTAGATCTTGCGGTAGATCAGGTGAGTCGAGATCAGCGTCCCGAAGAACATGCAGTCGGACGCGAGAAACGCCCACATGGCGAGCTTCTTGTTTTCGATGCCGGTGGACGTTTCCTTGAGCGCCTCAAGGGCGGCGTGGGGATCGTCGGCGGCGTGGCTGTGCGCACTCATAAGCTTTCGGAAAAGAGAGGGGGATCAGTGGTGGCCGTGGGAGGACTCGGGGGCGGGAAGCGCGCCGTCGTATTCCTTGGGATCGGGGTGAAGGTGAAATCCGCCCGGGCCCTCCAAGGCCCAGCCATAGATGGAACCCAGGGTGATGAGCAGTCCGCAGATGGTGATGCCCAAGCCGTAGCGGGCCTCTTCGCCCCACCACGCGGGTTCTCCGTGAAAGACCATGCCCAGGCAGGCGATGAAAAGGCCGATGGCGAGAATGAGGGGCCACCAGGACTGATCGGGCATGTGAATGCCATGCGGGCCGGGCGCGATCCGCTCCATCTTCCGGGAATCGGGACCGTGTTTGTTCTCCCAAAGTTGATCGCGCGCGTGCACCACCGGCGTGTAGGCGAAGTTGTATTCCTTCGGCGGGCTGTCGGTGACCCATTCAAGCGTGCGCGCATCCCACGGGTCTCCGTTGGTGCGCCGCCCGCGGAAGCAGGTGTAGATGATCTGAATGACAAAGAGAGCGACCCCCAGCCCGAGAATCATGGCCCCGATGGTGGACCAGAAATTGGATTGCTCCCAACCCATGCCCGACTTGTAAGTGTGGGTGCGGCGGGGCATCCCTGTCATCCCGAGAATGTGCATCGGGAAGAAGGCGAGGTTGAAGCCGATAAACATCACGTAGAACACGATCTTCCCGACAAACTCGCTCATCATCTTGCCGGTGACCTTGGGGAACCAGAAGTAGATGCCTGCGAAGAGCGCGAAGAGGGATCCGCCGATTAGCACGTAGTGGAAGTGCGCGACAACGAAATAGGTGTCCTGTTGCTGGGCGTCGACTGGCGGGGAGCTGTGCATGATGCCGGTGAAGCCTCCCATCATAAACATCCAGATGAAGCCCACAGAGAAGAGCATGGGCGTGGTGAAGCGGATACGCCCGCCCCACATGGTGCCGATCCAGTTGAAAATCTTCACTCCCGTGGGGATGGCGATGAGCATGGTGAGGAAGGCGAAGGCCGTTGTCGCGATCACGCCGAGACCCGTTGTGAACATGTGGTGGCTCCAGACGGCAAACCCGAGAAAACCGATGACCGCGCCTGAGAAGACAATGAGCGGGTAACCGAAGAGGGGCTTGCGCGAGAACACCGGGAGAATCTCCGAGATGATACCCATCGCGGGGAGGATGAGGATATAAACTTCGGGGTGACCGAAGATCCAGAACAAGTGCTGCCAGAGGATCGGCTTCCCCCCGCCCTCGACGTTGAAGAAGAAGGTGCCGAAGTGCCGGTCGAACATCAGCTGGATAAGCGCGATCGTGATCGCGGGAAAGGCGAGGATGACGAGAAACGATGTGATCAGCGTCATCCAGGTGAAAAGCGGGAGACGCATCATGCTCAGGCCGGGGGCCCGCATGTTGATGATGGTCGTGATAAAATTGAAGGAACCGACGAGGGACGCGATCCCGAGGATCTGCAGACCCATGATCCAGAAATCGACGCCGATATCCGGGCTATACTGGCGATCGGTGAGCGGCGCGTAGGCAAACCATCCCACATCCGGCGCACCGCCGGGGAAGAACCAGCTAAGGTTGAGTATGATACCCCCGAAAATAAAACACCAAAGACCCAGCGAGTTCATGCGGGGAAAGGCCACGTCGCGGGCTCCGATCTGGAGCGGCATGATATAATTGAAGAAGGCCGCACTCAGGGGCATGACCGCGAGGAAGATCATCGTGGTGCCGTGCATCGTGAAGAGCTGGTTGTAGGTCCGCGCGGAAATCACCTCCTGCTCCGGAAACATCAGCTGCGCCCGGATAATGAGAGCTTCCACTCCCCCGAGGAGGAGGAAGAAGAGCGCGCCCACGGCATACAGGATGCCGATCTTCTTGTGGTCCACGGTGGTCAGCCACCCGACAAGCCCCGTGTTTTTGAGAGGGCGTTTCCACAAGCCCGTGCGCGCCGGCTCAGCCGGGGCGTGTGTGACATTTTCTACATCCGCTGTTGTCGCCATAGGATAGGTGCTCCGCTTATCGTAAAGTGTATAGGTAGGCCACCACGGCCTCGATCTCGTTATCGGAGAGATCATAATAATCCAGCCCTGCCATCTCCACCTCGCGGGTGCGGGTCTCCGGATTGTAGCGCAGGAAGCCGGTCCACATGAAGTTGCCGGGCTTCACTTTGTCCGGCTCCCGGATCCAGCGGAAGAGCTCGTCGGGTTCGTTCTCCATCCACCCGGCGGCGATCGTCGTGCGGGTGGCGAAGTGGGCGAGATTCGGGCCATTGGTCTGGCTGGCGGGGTTGAGGCTGTGGCAAGAGGCGCAGGCACGGGCAAAGACCTCTGCGCCCCGCAGCACTTTGTCTTCCGGATACGCCCACTGGTCACGCGCGAGGAGCGGTGCGTAGAGGGGCCCGGTGTCGGGATTGAGATTCGCGGTTTGGCGCTGCTGGTCGCGTACCCACCGGCGATATTCCGCCTCCGGTTTGGCGATCACCCGGAAAAGCATGTAGGCATGGGAATCTCCGCAAAACTCCGCGCACTGACCGTAGAAGTAGCCGGGCTCGTCGGCCTTGATCCACATGAAATTGGTTTGGCCGGCAATCAGGTCCACCTTGCCCGCGAGCTTAGGCACCCAAAAGCTGTGCAGCACATCCCTCGTGCGGAGATTGAGCTTCACCGCCCGGCCGGCCGGGATGACAAACTCATTGGCCGTGTAAAATCCATGTTCCGGATACTCGAAGGCCCACCACCACTGGTAGCCGACCACGTTCACTTCGATGGCGTCCTCCACCAGATGGAGGGGCACGTTTTTCTTCAGGAGAATGCCTCCGAAGGTGGGAATGGCGATGACCACGAGGAGCGCGGCCGAACCCGCCACGAGCCCGATTTCAATGAGCGGGTGCCCATGCGTCTGGGGCGGGATATACCGTGGATCGTCGCCCTTGCGCAGGCGGAATTTCCACATCGTCCAGCCGAGCGCACCGCCCACCGTGATGAAGAGGAAGACCGTCACGATGAGCGTGATGATGAAAATGTCGTATTGGTTCTGTGCGACCGGCCCCTTCGGATCGAGGGCGGACTGCTTGCCCTCGATGTTGAGGGAGCAACCGGCGAGGATGAGCAGCCCCGCAAGGGAGCACAGGAGAGCTGCCAGACGGGTGGATAGCGCGGAAAAGCGTTGCATAACTAAAAGAGAAAGCGGTCAGCCGCGAGAAAGGATAGATAGATGGGCAAGTGCACGAGCGTGGCGGCAAAGAGCCGGTTGGCCGCGCGGGGTGCGGCGGGATCTTTCCAGAAGCGGTAGGCCGGCCGGAGGATGTAAAGCGCCAGCAGGATGGTGGCGCTTATCCAGGCCCAACCGAAGCCCATGGCGAAGAGCGGCAGAAAGGTCACCCCGACCATCAGGATTGTCCAGACGAGGGCCTTGCGGGCAACCTGCTGACCGGAAGCGTCGCTCACGGCGAGCATCTTGAAGCCCCCGGCGGCATAATCGCTCCGGCACATCCAGGAGATGGCGAGAAAATGGGGGATCTGCCAAACGAAAAGGTAGGCAAAAAGGATCCAGCCCAGCCCGCTCATTCCCCCGCCCGCAGCCATCCAACCGATGAGCGGTGGAAGCGCACCCGGAATGGCTCCCACTTCAAGCGCCCACGGCGTGCGGCGCTTCATCGGCGTGTAAACGAGCACGTAGAGGGCAACGGTGGCAAAGGCGAGGAAGGAAGCGATGGCATTGGTCCCCCAATAGAGCACGGCCACACCGGCTAAGCTGAGGAGCAGACCGTAGACGAGGGCCACGCGCGGGTCCATCCGGCCGTTGGCGAGGGGGCGGTCCGCCGTGCGCGCCATGCGGCTGTCGGCCTCGCGCTCCCACCACTGATTGAGCGTCGCGGCTCCAAAGGCGGCCAAAGCACAACCGAGGCCCACGACAAGGGCCGCACCCACACCGCCGGCCGGTCCGGCGGCGTAGTAACCCAGAATCGCCGAAACCACCGACATCAGGCTCAGGCGCGGCTTCGTCAGCTCGATAAAATCGCGCAAGCGGGGCGGCTCGGCCCAGTCATGGGCGTGGGTTAACGGAGTGGAATTCGGGGAACTGAAGGACATGGCAAAATTCAGGACGATGAACGCGCGTGAGCCAACGCAGAGAGGGGGCGGACGGCACCGGCTTCAGCCGATGATTCTTTTTCCCCAGTCTTCTCGGCAACCGGTTCAAGCAGGGGACGAAAAGTGCCGAAGGTGGTCAGCCACACCACAGCAAAGAAAATCGCTCCATTGAGCATGTGCAGGGTGGTTTGGAAGGGAGCGCGCACCGACCAGATAATCTCCGCGCCGAGGGCAATTTGCACACCGAGTAACAGGAGCGCGGCCACCGCAAAACCCTTGAGCACACGCGGCACCGCCGTCGTCCGGAAGACCGACCACAACCAACCGAGAAAGGCCAGAGTGATGAAGAGCGCAATGACCCGGTGGGCGAAATGGATTTGCACCGGCCACGGCCACGCCTGCGGGAGCCAATGCCCCTCCGGCGTGGAATGGGGAAAACTCGAAATGGCGAGCCCCGCACCCCGGTGGCGCACAACCGCACCGACGATCAACTGCACAAAAATCAACCCGCAGAGCGCCAGCCCGATCCAGCGCAGACGGCTCCACTCGCGGGCCACCGCCGCCGAAAGCTTTTGCGGAATCCCGCGCCACCAGCGGCTCAGACCCGCCACCAGAGCGACCAGGGTGCACAGAAAAAGTTGCGCCGTGATCCCGTGAATCTTCGCCAGATCCAAGCTCACCAAGAGCACACGAAACCCGCCCAGAAGCCCTTGGAAAATAACGAAAGCCAAAGCCGCCCAGGCCAGCCGGCGCACCCAGGCCCGCTCCTCGCGGAGATGCACCCACACGGCCAGCATGAGCGTGAGAAAGCCCACCAGGGCTCCGAGCAGACGGTGCCCGTGCTCCGCCAACATGGCTTCATCCGTGGTCCAACCGGGCGGATTCAGGGAGCCATTGGAGAGCGGCCAGTCCGGGAATACCATTCCCGCCCCAATCGTCGTCGTGAATCCGCCCGCATACAAAAGCTTAATCGTGACGAGGAGGGTGAGGAAAGCGAAGCCGGCGAGGAATGGGTTCCACGTATTGGATCGGTTTTGCAAAGCAGACTTCAACATGTCTCAGGAGTAACGCAGCGGCTCGAAAAGGTCGGGGGACTTTCCCTTGCCAAGAACTCCACAGACAATACTCCATTGAGATTGTGACAATCATTGCGTCGTTAGCAGCCTCACTTAAAAGCTGATCTCCATTCGTTCGCCAAAGCCATTAGTTTTTTTTATGGAAACCAGAAGCCTTGCCCTATTTTTCTTTTTGATACCCTGTTTTCTTTTTAGTGAAAATGCGCTCCCGACCGGACTGGTAGCGGCTGAGGTGGTGGAGGTGAAAGAGAATCGCCGCCTGGTCCTGGTCTTGGCTGAGCCTCATTCGCGGGAAATCGAAGTGCGCACGGGTCCGGGCGATCATGCCAACGCCACCGTCGGCCGACGACTGCGCGGCGAACTGATTCAATTGGGTGGGGAGCCTTTTTTGCAGAACGTCTGGCCGGATGATCCCCGTGCCCTCGGCACGATCCGCAATATCGGGCGCCAACTGCACCGCGAAACCCTCGAACGGGGACGGCGGGCCTTCCGTGACATTCGTGAAACGTGGCCGCGCTTTGCCCTCTTTGATCAACATGGCGACCTTTTTCTGAGCGAGTCTCTCCGGGGCCAATACGTGATGATCAATTTTATCTTCTCACGCTGTCTCGATCCGGTGATGTGCCCCGCCGCCACGGAACGCATGCGGCTAACGCAGGAACTCGCCCGCGAACGCGGCATCGACAACCTCCACTTTGTTTCCATCACGCTTGACCCAGACTACGACACTCCTGGTATCCTGCGCGCGTATGCCGACGGACGGGAGATCGATCTGGCCAACTTCTCCTTTCTCACCGGCCCGGCGGACATCATTGAAGACCTGAAAACGCAGATGGGCATCATTTCCCGCCCGGACCCCACGGAGATTTTTCAACACACGATGTCGACCACCCTCGTCGATCCGGTCGGGCGCATATTTTTCCGCATCCCCGGCAGCAGTTGGACACCTGAGGCGTTCATCCGGCAGCTCGAACGTCACCGCGATGCCTCAGCCGTTCAGTGAGGTTGAGGAAGTGAGAAGTCTCTGCCTCGCGCGAACACGCGGTTGTGCGTCCTCGCCTGTGTCGCACTGAACGTTTAATTGATAGCAGCAAAGTTTTTTCGAATGGAAAGCGTGCCGACGACCGGGCAACCCCCTCGTAGATCCTGGCCCTTTGAAAGTGGGACGATTTTTCGTCTGCGCGCCTGGCAATGGGCGCTCTTTTGGCCAGTCGCGATTTTCGTTTCGCTCTACCTGCGCTCACTGCGAATGAGGATCTGCCCGGATGAAGCGAGCCGCTTTCAAAGCACGGCGGCCCCGCGCGTATTGGTGACTTGGCACAATCGCTCGCTCCTCGCCCCTGAAATCGCGCGGCGCTTCTTTCCCCCTGACTCGGTGGCTTGCCTGATCAGCCCGAGCCGGCGGGCCGCTTGGCAGGTGGCCTTTTATGAGTATATGCGCATGATCGTTATTCGGGGGAGCAGCAGTCGCCGGGGGATCGCCGCGATGCGTGAATCCGTAGCCGCACTGCGCTCGGGCCGCGACATGGCGATCTCGCCGGACGGTCCAATCGGTCCCCTCTACGAGATCAAACGCGGTGCCGTGACTTTGGCGCGTATGTCCGCGAGTCCGGTCGTGTTTATCGTGCCCAATGCGCGCTGTGCCTGGCGTTTGCGCACGTGGGACCGGCACCTCATTCCCCTCCCGTTCAGCCGAGTGGAGGTCCGGATGGCTTTTGCGCCAGCTCCGGAAATATCCAAACAGGATGACGAATCCCTGATCGCATGGAACGCGCTGCTGGCCTCGATTACGGAGGATCGCTAACAGGAAGAAGTGCCTGATAGGTCTACCCCGTCCCCTACCCTACGACCCTTCAGAAAACGACCTGACCGCCGAAACCACTTCGGCACGTTCGCGGTCTGTCATCTCCGGAAACACCGGCAAACTGATAACGGAGGCGGCCAACGCGGAACCCACACGGATCGACTCCCCGCCCCGGCCCATATTCCGGAAACAGACCTGTTCGTGCAGCGCCACCGGGTAGTAGATCTCTGTGCCAATGCCATGCGCGGAGAGATGCCTGCGCAACTCATCCCGCCGACCGTCGGGAACGCGAATCGTGTATTGATTCCACACAGACTCCACTTCGGAGCGAACGTGCGGAAGGGAAACACCTTCCAAACCGGAAAGCTGGGCATTGTAGAAGGCCGCATGTGCCCGGCGCGCCGCATGATAGCTCTCCAAATGAGGGAGCTTCACGCGCAAAAGCGCTGCTTGGAGGGCGTCCAGCCGGAAATTTCCGCCGATATCAGAGTGGAAATACTTCGGGTGCATGCCGTGGTTCCGGAGCCGACGGGCGCGTTCGGTGAAGTCACTGTCGCGGGAAGTAAGTAAACCGCCGTCGCCAAATCCGCCGAGGTTTTTTGTCGGATAAAAACTGAAAGCACCGCAGTTGCCGAAACCGCCCACCGGTTCTCCTTTGTAGCGGGCACCGATCGCCTGTGCGGCATCTTCCAGCACCCAGAGGTTGTGGCTCTGGGCGAAAGCAACGACGCATTGCATATCGCAGGGTTGACCAAAAAGATGGACGGGCACGATGGCCCGCGTCCGCTTGCTCACCTTGCGAGCGGCGTCCTCCAGATCGATGTTGAAGGTATCTTCGCGCACATCCACCCAAACAGGCACCGCCCCGAGGCGGGCGATGCACCCTGCCGTCCCAAAGAAAGTGAAGACCGGGCACAGAACCTCGTCCCCCGGCTCGATCCCCAGGGCCATCATAGCCAAGGTGAGGGCATCCGTACCCGAACTCACCCCCAAGGCATGGGGCACCTCCAAATAGGCCGCCACCTCTTGCTCGAAGGCCTCCACCTCCGGCCCCAGAATGAATTGCCCCGAATCCAGCACACGGGCAAACACCTCCTTCAACGGAGCCTCCAAAGCGGCGTGTTGCCGCGAAAAATCCAGTAAGGGAACGGCCATACCCCTCACCTTCAGCCAGCCAGCCCAATTTGAAAAGAAGATTCGTTTGCCGATCCGACGCCTCATGTGAGCCTCGTGTGGGCCTAGACATACAGCCCGCTGCCCGAAGCCCGTAAATTGCATGTCAACATTTTTGTTCAGAACATCTATTGCAGAGACGCGGATTTTTTATTCGCGCCTTTTGTGAGAGGTTCCTCATTTTAGGGGTTTCGATTATGTCCATGCAAAAGCACCCCATCACCAAATACCGACCGTTCCCGGCAGTGAATCTGCCGGATCGCACGTGGCCGGACCGGCGCATCGAGCGAGCGCCCATCTGGTGCAGCGTCGACCTTCGCGACGGGAATCAGTCGCTTCCCATTCCTATGACGGTAGAGGAAAAACTGGAGATGTTTGATTTGCTGGTGGAGATCGGCTTCAAGGAAATCGAGATCGGGTTTCCGAGCGCATCGGAGACGGAGTATCGCTTCATGCGCCGCCTGATTGACGGCGGGCACATCCCGCCTGATGTGACCGTGCAAACGCTCGTTCAATGCCGGGAGCACCTGATCCGTCGAACCTTTGAAGCCATCGACGGCGCACCCAATGCCATCGTCCACTTCTACAACAGCACCAATCCCCTGCAACGCCGGGTAACTTTCAATCTGGACAAGGCGGCGATCAAGGAAATCGCCGTCGAAGGGGCAACGCTCTGCCGGGATCTGGCCAAACACGCGCCCGGCAACGTGCGCTTTGAGTATTCGCCCGAGAGCTTCACAGACACAGAGCTGGATTACGCACTGGAAGTGTGTGAAGCGGTGATCGATGTGATCCAACCCACACCAGAGCACCGCCTCATCCTGAATTTGCCGGCAACAGTGGAGCTGAGCACGCCGAACATCCACGCCGACCAAATCGAGTGGTTTTGCCGGAATTTGCGCCAGCGGGATGCGATCATCCTGAGTCTGCACACCCACAACGACCGGGGCACCGGCGTCGCTGCCACCGAACTGGGCCTGATGGCCGGGGCCGACCGGGTAGAGGGCACCCTCTTCGGCAACGGAGAGCGGACAGGCAATCTCGACATCGTCACCGTCGCCCTGAACATGTATACGCAGGGGGTGGACCCCCAACTCGATTTCTCGAAACTGCCCACGATCCGCGCCAAATACGAGACCTGCACGCGGATGAGCGTGCACGAGCGCCACCCCTACGCGGGCGACCTCGTCTTCACGGCCTTCAGCGGCAGCCACCAGGACGCCATCAAAAAAGGCATGG
Source organism: Opitutales bacterium (assembly GCA_020831585.1). Lineage (GTDB taxonomy): Bacteria > Verrucomicrobiota > Verrucomicrobiia > Opitutales > Oceanipulchritudinaceae > JAFIGE01. The sequence goes on from JAFIGE010000147.1 coordinate 12,033, forward strand.
ACCAGATGGACCCGCGCCCCGGTGCGCACTGGCAGGTGCCCTACCTGGCGATCGATTGCGAAGACATTGGCCGAACCTATCAGGCTATCATCCGCATCAATAGCCAGAGCGGCAAAGGCGGCGTGGCCTACGTGCTCGAGCGCAGTTTTGGCATTGAGATGCCCAAACAAATGCACCCGGAGTTTGGGGCGGTAGCGACCAACGCGGCCGACGACGCTTCGGCTGAACTGAGCAGCCTGCAAATCCGCGAGATTTTCGACCGGGAATATCTGCAAAGAAAAACCCCACTGGAGCTAACTGACTACACCATCCGCCACGATCCCGCCGCACACAACAAAGTGGGCATTACGGCAGAAGTTGTCCTCGATGGCCAGGCGCGCACACTCACGGGCGACGGCAACGGCCCCATCGCCGCCTTCGTCAACGCGCTCGAACGGGCCGGCTTGAAGGATTTTCGACTGCTTGACTATTCCCAGAAGGCCATTCGTCACGGGTCCTCGGCCGAGGCGGTGAGCTTTGTCCTCATTGGTTTGCATACCGGAAAAAGCTACTGGGGCGCAAGCATCCACACCAATGTTGAAGAAGGCAGCCTTCAGGCAGTCGTCAGCGCCTACAACCGGTCGCACTCAGGAGGAGCCCCCACCGGGCTCTAGTATTTAGTTTATTAAATTCGCGTATTTACTTTCGGGTGTTTTCCGAGAGAC
>JAFIGE010000148.1 GCA_020831585.1 Opitutales bacterium
GGTAGGTCCGGTAGGGATGAAGAAAACGCTGCAGGAGCGTCCGGTCGACGCGCTCCAGAAGAGCCGGTCGGGTGAATGCCGATGTGTGGATCGAGGCCATGAGGATAAGGCAAAGCGGGGCACGTCCTGCATCCTGACACTCTGCGCCGCCGGTCAGTACAGCGGGGCTGGCCTCGCGGCCGCAGTTCCCTCCGGGATTCAGGGCGGTGGGTCACCCACACCGCCAGCGGCAACCACCCTCCCCCGGCCAGGGACGTTCCAGCCCGCAGGGAAAGCAATCACGCTTTAATGGGTGCAACTCAAATCGCCCGGCGCAAGCTGAAAAGGTGAAAACTTGTTCACATACCACCCACACGCTGTTCACCGCCATTTCGTGCGGTTTTGCCCAAAGAATACCAACGGAAACTGCGAAAAGAGTTGTCGGCAGCATTCCTTGACCTAGGAATCACCTCATGTCCGGATTTCGCTCTTTCCTCTACGCCCTCGCCCGCCTTCTCGGCGATGTGAATGCCGTGAAAAGAGGGCGCGTCGGTCGTCGGATCGGACGGCGGGTCGTTGGTCGGGCCGCCGGCAAGGGAATGGGGAGGTTGTTTCGGTGAGGGGATCTGGAGCCAAATTTCAATGAATTCAAAACTGTCTCTATCCGCCCTGTCGAACCACCTCTGGGAAGCCGCAAACATTCTGCGCGGGCCGGTGGATGCGGCTGATTTCAAGACCTACATTTTCCCTCTGCTCTTCTTTAAGCGCATCTCCGACGTGCATGACGACGAGCACCAGGCGGCACTTGAAGCGTATGGCGGCGATGAGGAAGCCGCGCTCTTTCCGGAGAACTACCGGTTTCAGATTCCTGAAGGCTGCCATTGGCGGGATGTGCGCGAAAAAACGACGAATGTCGGACAAGCTTTGCAGACGGCTTTCCGTGGAATCGAGCAGACCAATCCCCATACGCTCTACGGCATTTTCGGGGATGCCGCGTGGACAAACAAAGAGCGGCTCTCCGACGCCTTGCTCCGCGATCTGATCGAGCACTTTTCTGCGCTGAGCCTCGGTAACGAGGATGCGAAGGCCGACATTCTCGGCAACGCCTACGAATACCTCATCAAAAAATTCGCTGACGCCACGAACAAGAAAGCCGGGGAGTTTTATACCCCGCGCTCGGTCGTGCGGTTGATGGTGAACATTCTCGATCCGCAGGAGGGCGAGTCCATCTACGACCCGGCCTGCGGAACCGGCGGCATGCTCCTCGAAGCCATCCACCATGTGGACGAAAAGCACGGGGACGTGCGCAAACTATGGGGGAAACTGTTTGGGCAGGAAAAGAACCTGACAACCTCCGCGATTGCCCGGATGAACTTGTTTTTGCACGGCTCGGCGGATTTTCAGATCGTGCGCGGTGACACACTCCGCAGCCCCGCCTTTTTCACCGGAGACGATCTCGCCACCTTCGACTGTGTCATCGCCAATCCACCGTTTTCCCTCGAAAAATGGGGCGAGGAGGTTTGGGCGAGCGACCCGTTTGGAAGGAATTTTGCGGGGTTGCCTCCGGCCAAGAGCGGGGATTTCGCCTGGGTGCAGCACATGGTGAAATCAATGGCGGCCAAACGGGGCCGTATGGCGGTCGTTCTCCCCCATGGCGCTCTCTTCCGAATGGGCAAGGAGGGTGCGATTCGCGAGAAGCTCCTCGGGATGGATTTGGTCGAAGCCGTCATCGGCCTCGGTTCGAACCTCTTCTACGGCACTGGATTGGCCGCCTGTATCCTCGTTCTCAGACAGCGCAAAGAGGCCCGGCTCCGAAACAAAATCGTCATCATCGACGCTTCGAAGGAGTTCAAAACCGGCCGTGCTCAGAACGAGCTGTTACCGGAACACGTCGATAGGATCACACAATGGTATCGGGAAGCCAAGGACGTGGAGTCCCGTGTCCGGGTGGTCGACCTCGATGAGATCGCGGAAAACGATTTCAATCTGAATATCCCGCGCTACGTCGAGCCCGAGGCCACAGGCGACGTCCTGAGCGTGGACGAGGCGATGGCACAGCTGCGCGAAAGCGCTGATGCGGCTTTCGCGGCGGAGGAGAGATTGGTAGCAATCCTCAAGCGGGAGGGCTTGCTGCTTTCTTGAACCACGAAAAAGACGAATGAACACGAATGAATTGAAAAGTGATTCTGCCGGTCGTTCTCTTCAAGAGACTCGAAATGGGGTGTTGTATCCGGAACTCTCGTATTCAATTATTGGGGCGGCGATGAAGGTATTGAATACCTTGAAGCCTGGTTTGAATGAAAAGGCGTATGAGAACGCCTTGGTGATCGAGCTGATGAAAAACGGGCATGAAATTGAACAACAGCGTCGGTTTGATGTGCTTTATGAAGGCATTGTCGTGGATTCCCTGGTCCCGGATCTACTCGTGGATGGGCTTGTCATCGTCGATCCAAAAGTCGTCACCGGGTTCAACGAAACACACGTTGCCCAAATGATGGGCTACCTCGCCATTACCGGCTTCAAGTTGGCTATTCTCCTCAACTTCAAATACGCCGATTTGCGCCAAAAAAGAATTGTCCGTTGAACGAACCACTAATTTCGCGAATGAACACGAATCAACCAAAACAGAAAAGGCGGCGACGAAGCAGGCCAAAAATTCGTGTCGATTCGGGTCATTCGTGGTTAAAGAAATCCCCATGACCCGCATCACCCAACAGCAACTTGAGTCCTACCTCTGGGGGGCCGCCGTGCTCCTGCGGGGGACCATTGACGCGGGCGACTACAAGCAGTTCATCTTTCCACTGCTCTTCTACAAGCGGCTCTGCGACGTCTTTGACGAAGAGACCGTCGCCGCCCTGAGGGTTTCCGGTGGCGATGAAGACTTTGCGCTCTTTCCTGAGAATCACCGTTTTCAGATTCCGGCCGAGGCACACTGGCGGGAGGTGCGGAAAGTCAGCCGCGATGTGGGCCTGGCCCTCCAGCAGGCCATGCGGGCGATTGAGACGGCCAATCCGGAGAAACTCTTTGGGATTTTCGGTGACGCCCAGTGGACCAATAAAGACCGGCTTTCGGACTCGATGTTGCGCGATCTGATCGAGCACTTCTCCTCGCTCGAACTGACCGTCGCCAGCCTGCCCGAGGATGAACTCGGCCAGGGCTACGAATACCTCATCAAAAAATTCGCCGACGATTCCGGGCACACCGCCGCAGAGTTTTACACCAACCGCACCGTCGTTCACCTCATGACGGAAATGCTCGACGTGCAGCCGGGCGAATCGGTCTACGACCCGACCTGCGGCTCCGGGGGTATGCTCCTCTCCTGTATCGCCCATTTGCGCGCCCAGAAGAAGGAATGGCGCAATGTCCGTCTCTACGGACAGGAGCGCAACCTGATGACCTCCTCCATCGCCCGGATGAACTGTTTTCTCCACGGCATCGAGGACTTCCGTATCGAGCGGGGCGATACGCTTGCTGAGCCCAAGCTCGTCGAGGGCGACCGCCTGCAACGCTTTGATGTCGTGCTGGCCAATCCGCCTTACTCGATCAAACAGTGGAATCGCGAAGCTTTTGCCGCCGATCCGTGGGGGAGGAATCTTTTCGGCGTCCCGCCACAGGGCCGCGCCGACTACGCCTTTCAGCAGCACATTCTGCAAAGCCTCAAGCCCGAGACCGGGCGTTGCGCCGTCCTCTGGCCCCACGGCGTTCTCTTCCGGCAGGAGGAGGCGGAAATGCGTCGAAAGCTAATCGAGGCTGACCTAATCGAGTGCGTCCTCGGCCTCGGCCCCAACCTCTTTTACAACTCCCCCATGGAGGCCTGTGTCGTTGTCTGCCGCACGCAAAAGCCAAAACCCCGGCGCGGAAAAATTCTCTTCATTAATGCGGTTAAAGAGGTCACCCGCGAGCGCGCCCAGAGTTTTCTCACTGACGAACACCTCCAACGCGTCGTCCGCGCTTACAAGGATTTCCAGATCGAGCCCGGCTTTACCAGTGTCGTGTCCATTGAGGAAATCCGCGCCAAGGAGGGGAATTTGAGCATTCCGCTCTATGTTGGCGGAGAAACTCAGGCACAATCCGATGCGGCCTCCGCCGCCGCAACCACGGCTCTGCCGGAAGCCCTCGCGGCCTGGTTGGAAAGCTCGCGGCAACTCCGGAAAGGCCTCAACACCCTCCTCTCCTCCTGAATGCTTAATGAAATACGCTTTCTTACTGGATGGTGAAATGGCGGATTCCAGTAATATTGCTTGCCTTCTTCAATGGAATTAGCGTTCTTACTGAGTAGTAAGAAAATGAAATCCAATAAAGATACAACCGTTCGCCATGTCACCGAACTCCCCGTCGAGTTCGGGCGGTTGGCTGCGGAGTCTTCACGGCCGGAGGGATTTCGGTTGATCCCTCCAGGGCGGCCGCAGAAGGCCGAACTCGAGCTGGACGGCCGGACCCACCGCTTCCGCCTCCAATACGAACTGACGCCACCGCTCCACGACCTTGCGACCGGTGAGCCTTCGAACGACGAGGCTCCCTTGCTCGTGGTCCCCAATCTCACGCCCGCGCTCCTCTCCGCTTGCCGCAAGGCAAAGGCCAGTGCCGCCGATCTGAACGGTCGGCTGTATCTGCGCGCCCCCGGTTTGCTGGTGGAGTTGCCTGCCCTTGCGGGTCGGCGTTACCGGTTTGAGTTGGAGCCGCGCAACATCTTTGTCGGGAAGAGCGCGCGCATCGTCCGGGCCTTGCTCGCCGATCCTGATCGACCGTGGAAGCAGGCGGAGTTGGTCGCGCGCACGGGAGCGACCTCCGGCTTGGTTTCCCGCATCGTCACCCATCTCGTGCGGCAGGGCCTGCTCGCGCGGTCCGGCTCCGGCAAAAGAAACCAGACTCTCCAGCTCACCTCACCGGACGCCTTGCTCGATGCATGGGTGGAGGGCGATGATTTCTCCCACCGCGTCACGACACACCGTTTCCATTGCCTGGAGCAGGACTCCGTGCGCCTCGCGCGCAAACTGCGCAATGTGCTCACACACGAGGGCCCGCCCTTCGCCTTTACCCAGTGGATCGCCGCCTGGCTGCGGCATCCCTACACCGAGCCGCCCCTTGTCTCGCTCTACGTGCCGCAGCTACCCGCGCCGGACGTTCTCGACGCCCTGGGTCTTCAGCCCGTCGCCGACGGGGGGCGCGTATGGTTTCACCTGCCGAAGGACGAAGGTGTGTTTCGCGAAACGCGCGTCGTCGATACGCTGCCCCTCGTTTCCGACGCGCAAGTTTACCTCGACCTGCAAAACACCGGCCTTCGCGGCCCCGACCAGGCCCGCGCCCTCCGCGAGTCCTCCGTATTCTGCCGCCCATGAAGTTCGATAACTACGCCAACTACGATCCCCGGGCGACCTCTCAGACCTTGCCCGCCTTTCTCACCGTCTGGCCGGGTCTCGGCAGCTATCACCAGGAACTCGTCCTGCTCGGCGGGATGGTGCCGCTCTACCTCTGCGCGCACCCCACCGGCGAACGGGCGCTGCCGCGGCCCGTGACCCTCGACGTGGATTTCGGAGTTTCACTCGGGGCCAGCGCCGGGCTCTACGGCACCCTTGGGAGCGATCTTCGTGCCCAGGGTTTCCGCCCCAGCCCGGCCTATCCCGGCCGCTTTGAGCGGGAGGTCAACGGCTTCACCGTGTATGTCGACTTTCTCGTCGAAGACGGCGATCAGCCGCGGGGCACGCGCATGGTCGACGACGTCCCGGCGAGTGTGATGCCCGGAGTGGTGCGCGCCCTGCAAACCGCCCGCACCGTATCCCTGACCGGCACCGATCTATACGGTGCCGAACAACAGGTGAACGCCCGCGTGTGCGCCGTCGGCCCGTTTCTCGTGCTCAAGCTGCGGGCCATGCTCCACCGGCAGCAGGGCAAGGATGCCTTCGATCTGCTCTACACCCTCCTCCACTACGACGGGGGCATGGAGGCCGCCGTGGCTGCCTTTGCCGCCGAGGCCACCGCTCAAAACCCCGCCATGCCCGACGCCCGGCGTGCCTTGGAAACCTTCTTTCGCGACGAGAACGCACCCGGTCCCACCAAGGCGGCTCACTTCGTCCTTGGCCCGGCGGCCCCCGGCGAGGCCGAAGATACGCGCCTCCGCCGCCTCGATCTCCGGCGGGATATGACCCTTGCCGCCTCCGCGCTTCTCCGTGCACTCTAACGCTCTCGCACCGACGCTTCCATGAACCCGCCGCATTCAACCCTTGCCGATCTCCAGCCCAACCCCGAGTGGGCAAAACTGCCCCTCTTTGACCGCAAGGGGTGGAAGCGGGTGCGGTTTGACCAGTTGGCGCAGAGTGTCAATGAGCGGGTCGAGCCGGCGAAGGAGCCCGAGGCCATATACGTTGGACTCGAGCATCTCGAAACGCAAAACCTGCACATCCGCAAATGGGGGCAAGGCAGCGATGTCACGGGAGCCAAGCTACGCTTCCGGAAGGGCGACATTATTTTCGGGCGTCGCCGGGCCTACCAGCGCAAGCTGGCCGTGGCGGAGTTTGATGGGATCTGTTCGGCGCACGCCATGGTCGTGCGCGCCACGCCCGAGATCGTGCTGCCGGAGTTTCTGCCCTTCCTCATGATGAGCGACCGCTTCATGAACCGCGCTGTCGAAATCTCGGTAGGCTCACTTTCACCGACGATCAACTGGAAAACCCTCAAACTCGAAGAATTCGATCTCCCCCCGCTCGATCAGCAACGCCGCCTCGCCGAAATCCTCTGGGCCATCGACCAGACCGCCGTCGCGTGGGGGAAGGTGGCGGAAAGGGCGGAGGGGGCGAAAAATGCGTATGCCAATCAATCATTCCGGGTGTCTGTTGATTCGCAGCCCGACGGTATCGAAGTCCGGAAACTTGGCGACGTGTTCGAAGTAAGAATGGGCGGCACCCCTTCGCGTAAAGTTACCCAGTATTGGAACGGGTCAATTCCTTGGGTCAAAACCGGTGAAGTAAACTACACAGTAATCGAAACCACAGAGGAAAGCATCACGCAGGAAGGATCTGCCAACTCGGCAGCAAAGATCGTTCCCTCTGGTTCAGTGCTAATGGCGCTATATGGTCAAGGCCCTACCCTTGGGCGTGTTGCAATACTCGGTATAGATGCCTCAGTGAATCAAGCATGTGCAGTAATCTTCCCAAGGAACGATTACAAAATGCGGTATCTGTTCCACTATCTATCACACCAGTATTCAGCTATCAGAAAGCATGCCCGTGGCGCTTCACAACCGAATATCAATGGAGTTATTCTCAAGAAGTTCTCAGTTCCATTTCCTTCGCAAATCGTGCAGAGTGAAATCGCCGATCAGTTAGACCATTTCGATAACGCACTAGCTACTATCGCTCGATACATAAATCATTCGAAATTGATGCTCCAAGAGATTTCAAATTCTATCTTACACTAAGCCTCTTTCCTAAAGCCGCCCATGAACTCGAGCAATAAATCAATGCTGAGCAATCCGTTCTCCTCAGGATCGGGCGGGGCTGTCTTTGAGATCAAGGTGCAGGCAGGATTCGTTGCGCTTATGCTTTGCGAAGGAGTTTGTCCTTGTTTGCACGAGTCTTGGCCAATAGTGAAAGTGATCTTCCAGACAAAATATCGTGGGGTAAACACTGACGATTTTCTGGTGATTACGCGCAACGACCACACCGGTGGCGAAGCCAAATTGCTCGTACAGGTGAAGCATTCGGTTGCATTCAACATGAGCGATAGCCAGCTCCGAGAAGCATTTAGAGCTGCATGGACGGACTTTTCCGACAAGCAGCTCTTCAAGGATGGATTTGACGCCATAGCCCTAATAACGGGACCTCTCTCGAAAACGGATACAGAAGATGTTTGTGCATTATTGGCTTTAGCCAGAGAGGCTGAAGATGCTCAGGACTTTTTCACAAAGAAAGATTTGGCTAACTTTTGCGGTAAAGCACAGAGGCAAAAGTTCGAAGTGATCGTTCACTACTTGACAGACGCAAACGGTGGTGTCCGTCCAGGGAACGCCGAAGTGTGGAGCTTTATGAAGAGCTTTTTCCTCTTGGGCTTCGATATGGATCTTGCCGCAGGAATTTGCGTGTCTCTCCTTCAATCGCTGATCGGTCAGGCGACCGGAGACGACGTGAAGGACGTTTGGCGTCATATCGTTTATGTTTTGGCTCACAAAAATCCCAGAGCAGGTGCAATCACCCTTGCAAATATAGACCCATCTCTCAAGCGTCGGTTTGCTCTCCGAGGTTCGCGCACGCCGCCAACAATTGCTGCTTCAACCCGGACTGCGGTTGGGATTCCGCCGAGTCCGGTGAAGGAACTGGTCGCACTGAACCTCATTGGCGGCTGGGATGAGAAGGCAGCGGGAGATCGAGCGGTTGTGGAGGCCTTGTCGGGTATGGCCTTCGGTGACTGGCAGGCGAAAGTGCGCGAAATTTGGAAGGACCAAGACCAATGAGCCTACTTGATCAGCATGACGGCAAATGGAAAGTAACAGATCGCTTGGCGCTCTGGGAGTCGGAGGGGCCATTGTTGACGGATGAGTTGCTCGATCGGTTCGCCGGGCTTGCAGTAGAGGTTCTTCTCGAAGGAGATCCTAAGCTGGAACTCCCGAAGGATAAGCGCTTTGCGGCCGCGATCTACGGCCATGAAAGAAAGTATTCGCGGCAGATTAGGGAAAGCATTGCAGAAACACTCGCCTTAGTCGGGGGAAGGTCGAGTGTATTGAAAACTTGCACTGGCGAAGGGCTGTCCATCGCTCGTCGAGTTGTTGGGGAACTACTGCACGAAGCCGATGCCCGCCAGTGGGCGAGCTTGGATGATGTTCTACCCCTTCTCGCGGAAGCCTCGCCGGAGGCGTTTCTGGATGCGGCGGCGGCGGCCAGCGAGCGATCGGACGGTCCCTTTGTAGAGGTCTTTGCCGAGGAGGGTGATATGTTCTCCGGTGGCACCTTTATGACAGGTTTGCTGTGGGGTCTGGAGGCCCTCGCGTGGAGCGAAGAATACCTCACGCGCGTCTGCTTAATCCTTGCGAATTTGGCGGCGGTGGATCCGGGAGGGCAATGGGCGAATCGTCCCATAAATTCGTTGCGGGACATCCTTTTGCCGTGGCTGCCCCAGACAGTGGCGAATATGGAGACGCGGCACGGTGCTGTGAGGGCCGTGGTCAGGGAACAGCCGATGGTCGGTTGGGAATTGGTCTTGAAACTATTGCCACAGGCGCACTCGTCGTCGAGCGGAACGCACCGGCCCAGATGGCAGGAGTTCATTCCGGAAGAGTGGGAAAGTGGAGTGACAAAGGAGGAGCGCAGGAAAGCCGAGGGAAATTATGCGGATCTGGCTTTGGAGTTGGCAGGCAATGATCCGCAGCGCCTGATCGAACTGATTCCCTACTACTTTGACATCCATCCGGATTCCAGCCGCTTCGGCGAAAATCTACGTTCCTGCCTGCAATCGGAGGAAATCCTTGCTTTGCCTGAGGAACTGCGGCTGGCGCTATGGATGGCGTTGACGAACAAGACCTCAAACCACCGCAAGTATGCCGACAGCGAGGCTTGGGCGGTGCCGGAGGAAGCTCTGCAGGAGCTGGATGAGGTCGCGGACAAAATCAAGCCTATGGAACCGGAAATCCGGCACCGACGGTTGTTTGCGGGCCGCGAATTTGAGTTGTATGAGGCCAAAGGGGATTGGGAGGACCAGAGCGCCCGGCTTTTGGAGCACAAGATGGAGGCCATCCAAGAGATCTTGGCCCGGTCAGGGTTTTCAGGGTTGCAGGCTTTCTGGCGTTCCGTTGAAGCGCCGAATGAGGTGGGCCATGCCTGTGGGTCCGACGACTCGCTTTCGCTGGACGGCGAAGTGCTGCCGGCGACATTGGCTTCCGGGGTTGAGGCGGATCGACGCTTTGCTTTCAGCTACGTCTGGCGACGGTTCCATCGTGGAGAGTGGGAGTGGGTGGATTCCATTGATCGCACCGCTTGGAGCATCGAAGCGAAGGCGGGCTTTTTGTCCATTCTGCCGTTCGTGAATGAAGTGTGGACGCGGGTTGAGACGGAGTTGCGCGAACACGAGTCGGAATACTGGAAGCAAACGCGGGTGCATCCGGAGTCCGGGCACCTGGAGCGGATGGATTTCGCGCTTGGAAAATTGATTGAGTATAGCCGACCGGATGCCGTTATCCATTGCCTTTGGATGGGGAAGCTTTGGACGGAACCCTTCCTTGAATTGGGCTTGAGGGCGCTGGAGACACTTGATCAAAAGCAGCACAGAATCGACCCATTCACGGTGCAGGAAGCCTTCAAGCACTTACAGGCCGACGCTTCCGTCGACGCGGGGCGTCTCGCGGCGACGGAGTATAAGTTCCTGCGACTACTGGAACGCCCCGGAGAAGCACGACCGCGAACACTATATAGACAACTTGCGGAACACCCGGGATTTTTCTGTGAAGTGATCCGCACGGTCTACCGCTCGAAAAACGAGGTGTCCCGCAGTGAAACCGATGACGCTAAGGTGAACGGGGCCGCCAAAACAATGGCAGAGCAAGCCTACCATCTGCTGAGAGGATGGAATTATCCACCCGGAAGGATGCGGGATGGGAGCTTCAATGGCGAGCGACTCAAGGAGTGGGTCGCTGAGGTTAAAGGGGACTGTCTTGCGTCCGGACACTGGGAGGTCGCCTCGCACCAGATTGGCGAAGTTCTCTATTTCGCGCCACAAGATGAGTCAGGTCTTTGGCCTGAGGCTGTCTGCGAACTATTGGATTCCAAGGAAGACCCCGAGTTCCGCCGGGGGCTGAGTATCCGGATCTTTAATTCCCGGGGTGCGCAGTGGTTTTCGGGGGGGGAAAGGGAGATCGAACTCGCCGAGAAGTGGGAAAGGGTCGCCCGAAGTGCGCGCGACAAAGTGTACCCTCGATTGGAGGAGACCTTGCGCTCCCTCGCCAAAACCTACCGGGAAGACGCCAAGCGCTCCGTGGTGCAGTATCAACATCGATTCGATTAATCATGAGTTTCAACGAAGCCAACACCGTCGAGCAGATGATTCTGGACACCGTGGGAACACGGGCCGATCCGGGGCCGCTCTTTGCCGTGCAGTCGCCTCCGCAGGCAAGGTATGGCGGGCAGTCGCTCGGGCGGGACTTGCGACCCACCAAGTGGCAGGCAACGGCCCCTCACGATGTGCCGCGTCAACCGCACCTATGGCCAGGAAAAGACCCATGGGCTCATCGTGGATTACATCGGGATCTTCGACGATGTCGCGCAGGCGCTTGATTTCGACGAGAAGGCGGTGCGGCAGGTCATCTCCAACATCGACGAGTTGCGCAAGGCCCTGCCGGTGCAAGTGCAGAAGTGCCTGGCTTTCTTTGCCGGAGTGGACCGCACGGTGGGCGGATACGAAGGCCTTGTCGCCGCGCACGAGTGTATTCGCGGCAACGAGTTGAAGGACAAGTTTGCGGCGGAATACACCTTGCTCGGCCGTATCTGGGAGGCCCTCTCGCCGGATCCCTGCCTAAGCCCTTACGAAAAGGACTTCAAGTGGCTCACCCAGGTCTATGAATCGGTGAAACCGGTTAGCGGGAACGGGCGTCTGCTCTGGCACCGCCTGGGGGCGAAAACCGTGGAGCTGATCAACGAGAACATCCACGTCGAAAGCGTGCGCGATGACATCGACGAGCTGGTCATGGACGCGGATGTGCTCGACGGCATCCTGAAGGATGTTAACCCGAAGAAAAAAGCCAAGGAGATCGAGATCAAGTTGATCGCCCGGCTGCGGAAGCATATCGGCAACCCGAAGTTTACCGAGCTGGGCGAGCGCCTGGAGAAGGTGCGGGAGCGCCATGAGCAGGGATTGCTCAACAGCCTGGAGTTTCTGAAAAACATACTCGAAATCGCCCGCGATGTCCTCGAAGCGGAAAGGCAAACCGATCCCGAGGAAGAGCGCGACCGTGCCGTTGCCGCACTCACGGAACTCTTTAACGAGGCGAAGTCCAAGCACACACATGTCATCGTGGAGCGAATTGTCACCGATATCGATTCCATCGTGAAGCAAGTGCGTTTTGACGGCTGGCAGGCGACCGCCCAAGGCGAACGGGAAGTCAAGCAAGCGCTCAGGCTGTCACTGCTGAGGTACAAACTCCACACCGACCAAGAGCTTTTCGACCGGGCTTACAGCTACATCCGCCAGTATTATTGACTTTGGTGAACATTGAAATACCTCTCCCCATCCGTCTTCGTCGCCACGCCGAGGTAGTGCTCCCAGAGGATGGCTTGATCCTTGTGGCTCACGAGCAGGGCCGTCCGCCCCGGATCGCGGTGCAGGGCGACATGGTAGCTGACGAAGGAGTGGCGGAGGCAGTTTTTGGGTGGGATTTTTGGCTTTGCTACTGTCTTTTTCGCCTGTTCCTTGGAGATGAGCAGGCCCGCACGTTCAAACGCTTTCTGTCGCCGGAAGGCATACTGTCGGGGCGTCATCTCAAATGCAGCCGCTGGCGCGCGCTCCAGCCAGGGCCAGAGGTTGTCGGGGAGACCCTCGATGCAATGGCGGCGGCCCTTCTTCGTCTTCTCGGCGGGGGTGAGGATCGCCCGGTGGGTGAAGTCGATCTCGTCCCGCGAGAGGCGCACCACCGCCGATGAGCGCATCCCGGCGAAGGCCCCGAGGGCGAGGAGCGCGCAGATTTCCGGGTCCACATCCTCGTTCGTCCGGAAGA
>JAFIGE010000149.1 GCA_020831585.1 Opitutales bacterium
GCGCGCGCGGGGGGGGCGGGTGTTGGGGGCAGTGGAGGCGATTGTGCGCGGGCGTTGGGGGCGTTGGGGGGTGGCCTGTTCGGGCGGAGTGGATTCGTTGGCTTTGCTCCTCTGTCTGGGGGAGGTCTTGGGGGGAGAACGGGGGCGGGTGTGGGTGTTGCACTTTGATCACGGGGTGCGGGAGGCGTCGGCGGCGGAGGCCCGGTGGGTGCAGGGAGTGGCGGAGGAACTGGGGTTTGCGTTTCGAGGGGGGCGTTGGGCGGAGGGGCATCCCAACGCCGATGAAGCAGAGCTGCGGGCGGCGCGGCGGAGTTTTTTGCTGGAAGCTGCGAGCAGTCTGGGGCTGGAGGTCTTACTCACGGGGCATCACTTGGATGATGTGCTGGAGAGTTTTTTCCTCCGGTTGGGCCGGGGGAGTGGCCTGGCCGCGCTGGCGGCCCCGGCGGCTGAGCGGGGGGAGGTGCTGCCGAATGGGCAGGTTGTTTCGTGGCTGCGACCGTTTCTAGAAATTTCCCGCGAGGAGATCGAGGGGGCCATGCGGGCGGCGGGGGTTTCGTGGTTGACCGATGCTTCCAACGAGGATGTGCGCTTCACGCGGAATGCCTTGCGCGCGCAGGTGATTCCGCCCTGGAAGGCGGCCATTCCCCAGGATTGGCGCAAGGGCGTGGTGCGGGCACACCGGCTATTGCGGGAGGATGCGACCGCGCTTGATGGGTGGGCGGAGCGGGTGGGGAGAGCGGCGGGAAGGCCGGATGGTTCTCTGAAGATCAGCGAGCTGGCGGGGTTGCCGAGGGCGATTTTGCGGCGGATTTTGGAGCCTTGGTTGCGGGGACATCCGGGCATGGCTGACCTGCGGGCCAGCGCGGTGGAGGGTTTTCTCGATTGGGTGCAGGGTGCGCTGGCGGGCGAGGCGGGCACCGTTCACTCGATCGGGGGCTTTACTTTTACATTGCACGATGGGGGTCTGCGGGGCGAATCGGTTGGCGCGCTGCCTGCTCTCGCGGATTGGTCTGCGGAACGGAGCGATGCGGTGTGCGTTTTCTCAAGCACAAGCGGAGCCCGATTGCGCGCGGAGGTGGTTATTTTGAGCGATACGGTGCGCGACCAAATCCTCGCTGGGGCCGTGGATACGGGCGTGGAGGCTTGGCTGGATGTGGCATCGGTCGGGGTGCTTTCGGTGCGGGCGTGGCAACCGGGGGATCGCTACCGTCCGCTGGGCGCTCCGGGGAGCAAGAAGCTTCAGGATGCCTTCGTGGACCGGGGGATTCCGGCGGCTGAGCGGGGGCGGTTGCCGGTGGTCTTGGGAGAAGGGGCAGTGATTCTCTGGGTGCCGGGTTTGCTCCCCGCAGAGGTGGCCCGGATTCGCCCCGGGGGCAATTCCGCTCTGCGATTGACTTACCATCGCCCGTCGGCGAAAGTCGTTTGATTCATGTCTGAAGACGGTCAGCAACAGCGTAACAAGCCTCTCCAAGGCGGTAGTCAATATCGGATGCTCTCGATTTGGCTGCTCGTTTTTTTCGTTATTTTCAGTCTGCTCTGGTTTGCCAACAAAGACATCCAGCAGCAGACAGAGGAGTGGACGATTCGGGACGTCGTGCAAGAGGCGGCCCGGGGAACAGATAGCCGTCTGGAGGGCACGGGCACCCTGAAGGCGAGCCCGCAGGGCGGCCCCAAGTGGCACGAGGTTACGGGTAAGTTCCGACAATCGACCAATGAGGTGATCGCCTTCCGGGCGAAGGGGCAGCTGACGGAGTCAAACCTGGAGGTGCTGCAGAACTCCGGTTTCTTCCGCGAGCAGCCGGCGAGCACGATTTGGCGCGATCTCATGGTGACGCTTCTGCCGATCATGCTGATCATCGGCTTGTTGTATTTTCTCTTTGTCCGGCAGATCCGCAACGCGGGCAAGGGAGCGATGAATTTCGGGAAGAGTAAAGCGCGCATGCTCACGCGTGACCGCGAGCGTGTGACGTTCAAGGATGTGGCAGGCTGCGATGAGGCGAAGGAGGAAATCGCCGAGGTCGTGGAGTTCCTCAAAGATCCGAAAAAGTTCCAAAACGTGGGCGGGCGCATCCCCAAGGGCTGTTTGCTCGTGGGCCCGCCGG
Source organism: Opitutales bacterium (assembly GCA_020831585.1). Lineage (GTDB taxonomy): Bacteria > Verrucomicrobiota > Verrucomicrobiia > Opitutales > Oceanipulchritudinaceae > JAFIGE01. The sequence goes on from JAFIGE010000149.1 coordinate 2,103, forward strand.
GCACTGGCAAGACGCTCATCGCCCGCGCTGTGGCCGGTGAGGCGGACGTTCCCTTTTTCAGTATCAGCGGCTCCGACTTTGTGGAGATGTTTGTCGGTGTGGGCGCGGCGCGCGTGCGTGACATGTTCGAGCAAGGCCGGAAAAACGCCCCCTGCATTATCTTTGTCGATGAAATCGATGCCGTCGGGCGTCAGCGTGGCGCGGGTCTTGGCGGGGGAAATGACGAGCGCGAGCAGACTTTGAATTCGCTCCTCGTGGAGATGGACGGTTTTGACGGCCATGAGGGTGTGATCATTATGGCCGCGACCAATCGGCCGGATGTCCTCGACAGCGCGCTTCTGCGGCCCGGTCGCTTCGACCGCCAGGTGGTCATCGATTTGCCCGACCTTGCGGGACGAGAGCAGATTCTCAAGGTCCACGCCAAGAAAATCAAAATTTCCAAGGAGACCAATTTGCACGACATCGCGCGCGGCACACCGGGCTTTTCCGGGGCGGATCTGGCCAATCTCCTCAATGAGGGGGCGCTCCTCGCGGCCCGTTATGGCAAGAAAGAGGTGGACCGCTACGACATTGAGGAAGCCCGCGACAAGATTTCCTACGGACGTGAACGCCGCCGTCTCATGGACGATGAGGACAAGCGCATGACGGCTTTCCACGAGGCCGGGCACGCACTCGTGCAGGCGGTCATTGGCGAGGGTAAACTCAAGCTGCACAAGGTCACCATCATCCCGCGCGGCCGGGCCCTCGGCATGACCATGTATATGCCGACGAAGGACATTCTCGGCGAGACCAAGAACGAGCTTCTCGACCGGATTTGCATGGCCATGGGCGGTCGCCTGGGTGAGGAGACCGAAACGGGAGATTTCAGTTCCGGTGCGGCGAGCGATATCAAGCAGGCCACCAACATCGCCCGGCACATGGTTTGCGACTGGGGCATGAGCGAACTGGGGCCGGTGGCTTTTGGTGAAAACACCGAGCAGATCTTCCTCGCCAAGGAAATCACCCGTTCTCAGAACTACAGTGAGGCCACGGCGGAGAAGATCGACGGAGCCATCCAGGGGATCATTCGCAAGCAATTTGACCGGGCCAAGATCATTATCCAGGAACACCAGGAGGCTTTGCGTAAAATCGCCGATGCTCTTCTCGAGTTTGAAACGATCGAGGGCAAGCACGTGCACGAGATTTTGAAGCACGGTGAGATTCGCTCGCCCATTTCCGTGCCGGTGTCGGGAAGCAAGGGCAAGGGAGAATCCTCGCCCGATGAAGAGGCTCCTGCCGAGGTCGAGCCCGAGTCGGAGACCGATCGGGGCCTCTCCTCCGGTGGCGCTCCCGTCCCGGCCTGATGGGAAAAACGCCAAAAAAAACACCGCCCGCCAGGCGGACGGTGTTTCCCAAGTGCTTAACCAAACTACAAACTAGACTGAAAACAAAAGAGTGCTGAATCACTCTGATAACATAGACGAAACCGCCCCGGAATTCGTTCAACAATTTTTCAGGCTCCCCGATCTTTTTTTGAGGAGACGCCAGGGGCTCGGATTCTGGAGGTAAACAGGTGAGAATTACGGGGGGCCAGGCTCGGGGAATTCAGCTTTGCGTGCCGAAGGGAAAAGCCGTTCGTCCGGCCACCGACCGGATGCGCGAGGCTGTTTTTTCAAGGTTGGGGGCCGGAATCGAGGGTGCGCGTGTCCTCGATTTGTTTGCCGGAAGCGGCAGTTACGGTTTGGAAGCCCTTTCGCGCGGGGCGGCTTCAGTCACTTTTGTTGAGCGCGATCAGCGGACCCGTTCCCTGCTTTCGAATAACCTCCTGGGCGTGAAAAAAGCGTTTGTGGGTGCGGGACAGGCGGTTGTTTTCGGGGGAGATGCGTTGACTGCGCAGGTCGGCGCAGCGGGCTTTGATTTTATCTTCGCCGATCCTCCTTACGAGCTTTGGCCAGTCTCGGCTACGGCTCTGTTTGACCGCTTTGCGGATCTTCTTGCAGCGGGGGGGCAGGTTGTCGCCGAGTCGCCCGGAGGACAGCTCTATCTGCCCCCCGGTTGGGAGTGCGTGCGGCGGCTCGGGGACGTGGGCGGACAGGGGCCGGGAATCTCGTTCCTGCGAAAAACCGATTAGCCGCCCACCACGTCGGCCATTTGGAAAATTGGAAGAAACATCGCCATGACAATACTGCCAATGACCACGCCAAGGACGCAGATCAAAATGGGCTCCATGAGCGAGGTGAGGGCTTCCACCGTTGTCTCGATTTCATTGTCGTAGAAATCGGCGATTTTATTCATCATGCCATCGACGTTACCGGTCTGTTCACCGGCGCGGGCCATGTGTTTGACGGTGGGCGGAAAGTAAGGGATCCCGGCAACGGTATCGGAGAGCTGGCCGCCTTGGCTGACATTTTTGGAAATCTCGGAGCAGGCAATCTCGATGTAGGTGTTGCCGCTGGCATTGGAGACGATTTCAAGCGAACGCAGAATTGGGACCCCGGAACGCAATAGAATCGAATACGTGCGGCAGAAGCGGGACAGCGCCACCTTCTGCAGGAGGCCGCCGACGATGGGCATTTTGCTGAGGGCCACGTCCTTCACGCGCCGCCCCTTGGGCGTCTTGATCAACTTCCTCAGAATCCATACGAAGGCGATGATGAAGGCAAGGAGAACCAGCGACTTATAGGACGTCATGAAGGCAGAGACGGACATGAGCATCAGGGTGGGTGCGGGGAGGTCGCGCCCAAAACTCTCGAACATTTCCGCAAAAACAGGGATCACAAAGATCAGAAGCACCTGAACCAAACCAAAGGCCATGCCCAAGACGACAAGTGGATAGGTCAACGCGCCCTTCACCTTTTTGATGAGCTTCACAGTCTCTTCAAAGTAGGTGGCGACTTTGCCGAGAATGTTGGCGAGGCCGCCCGATGCTTCACCGGCTTCCACCATCGAAACGAAGAGGTTTGGAAAGCAGTTGGGGTATTTGGCCGTCGCCTCGGAAAACGCGGTGCCCCCGGAAACATCCTGCTTCACATTGCGGATGATGATCTTGAAGACGGGGTTTTCCGTTTGCTCCTGCAACGCGTCGAGAGCCGAAACGAGCGGAAGTCCCGCTTCCAGCATCGAAGCAAGCTGCTGGGTGAAAACGGTGAGATCCTGGAGCTTGATCTTCTTCCGTTTGGCTTGGCGTTCATAAGCCTTTTGCTTGGCGAGTCGTTGGCCTTCCCAAAAGGAGGGCTTGGCAGCCTTGGAGGTGGATGCGGTGGAAACCGATTGGGTTGTTGAGACAAAGGCCATGTTGTTGGGGGGAATTGACGTGCACTGAGCGCGGTTAACAATTACGATCAGATGATGATGGCTAGGAAAGAAAGATACGTCTGTCGATCAATACTAAAGGACGACGTCGGTCAACCTTGATATTTTACGAAGATTTGCCCGACTCCCGCAACTTGGCCAACGGCACCTCAGGGTTCGTCGTCTGTAATTTCCTGATCGGGAGGGTTTGTTTTTGTGGAGCCCGGAGGCAGCCTGTGCAACAGAGCGGTTTTGCCGGATGTCCCCACCACTTCGGCACCCACGGCTTCCGCAAGGGCCTGGGCCTGGTGTGCCCGTTCCTTGCGGTCATTCGAGGTGAGGCGGATCTTGAGGAGGGTGTGGCGTTCGAAGAGGGCGGTGGTTTCGGCGATGACGGGCGCGCTCACGCCTGCTTTGCCAATGAGCACGGCGGGTTTGAGGGCCATGCCGAGACCGCGCAGGCGGCTGCGGGCTTTGCCCGTGAGGTCGGAGGGCGTGGAGGGGGCGGTGGGTTCGGGAAGGTCGTCGCTCATGGGATCAGGAGGCGAAGCTGTTCTGCCAGGCGGCGAGGAGGTCGGCGAGTTTGCCGTTGTCGGGGCCGCCGCCCATGGCGAAATCGGGTTTGCCCCCCCCGCGTCCGCCGAGTTGGGCCGTGAGGTCGCGGATGATGTCGCCCGCTTTGTGGCCGGCGGCGATGGCGGCGGGCGAAGCGAAGGCGGCCAGGCTGGCTTTGCCTTCGGCCGCTGTGCCCACGACGAGCACGCCCTCGCCGAGTTCCTTGAGAAGCTTGGCGCCCTGCTCGCGCAGGGCGTTGGGGGAGTCCACGGGGAGGAGGGTGGCGAGGATTTTCAGGCTGCCGGCATTGCGTGCCTGCGCGGCGAGATCCCCCGCGCGGCTGGCTGCCGCTTCGGCAAGGAGGCGCTTGCGCTCGCGCTCGGATTGCTGGAGGCGCTCGCGCAGGTCGTCTACGCGCTGGGGCACTTCCTCGGCGCGCACGGAGAAGCCGCCCGCGATGGTTTCGAGGATGCGCAGGCGCTGGTCCGTCCACTGGCGCGCGGCTTCGCCCGCGAGGGCTTCGATGCGGCGGGTGCCCCCGGCGATGGCGCTCTCGGCGACGATTTTGAGCTGGCCGATCTCCCCGGTGGCGTCCACGTGCGTGCCGCCGCAGAGTTCCTTGCTCCAGCCGCCCATATCGACCACGCGGACGACGCTGCCATACTTCTCGCCGAAGAAGGCGAGGACGTCGGCGGGCTTTTCCTCAAAAGGCACCTCGAACCAACGCACGGGGTCGTTGGCGAGAATCTTCTCCGCGCAGAGGCGCTCGATCTCGGCGATTTGCGCGGGGGTGACGGCTTCGTAGTGGGCGAAGTCGAAGCGGAGGCGGTCGGGGCCGACGTAGGAACCCGCCTGGCGCACATGTGTGCCGAGGACTTTGCGCAGCGCCCAGTGGAGGATGTGGGTGGCGCTGTGGTGGCGCTGGATGGCGAGGCGGCGATCGATGGCCACGGTCGCATCCACTTCCGCGCCCTCCAGCTCGGCCCAGGCGAAATCGGCCTTGGCGGGCGTGCCCACCTTGTGGAGAAAGCGCCCGGCGGAATCCTTCACCGTGTCGATAACAGGCAGAGCGAGGCCCTGGAAATGAATCTCCCCGGTATCGCCCACCTGGCCGCCCATTTCGGCGTAGAAGGGTGTGCGTTCGAGCGTGAGGAAGTGGTCTTCGCCGCTGGTGGCCACGTGGAGGACGCGCGTGCGCTGGGGTGCGCTCCAGCTCAGGCGGTCGAAGCCGACAAAGGGCGTGGCGTGGCCGTCTTCATCGTCGGCCACGCGGATGATTTCCTTCTTCTGGGCGGCGCGGGCGCGCTCGCGCTGGGCCTCCATGTGTTTCTCAAAACCCGCTTTGTCGACCGAGAGGCCCTTCTCGCCCGCGATGATTTCGGTGAGGTCGAGGGGGAAACCGTAGGTATCGTAGAGTTCAAAGGCCTGTTCGCCCGAGATGGCGGTGGCCCCGCTGTCGAAGAGGCGGTGGAGGATGGCCAGCCCGCGGTCGATGGTGCGGTCGAAGGCCGCTTCCTCGCCCGCGATGACCTTGCGGATGACGGTCTCGCGCTCGCGCAACTCGGGGAAGACGTGCCCGAGGGAAGCCACCGCGGGGGCCACGAGTTCGCTGAAAAAGCCAGCCGGGAGGTCGAGGCGGCGGCCATACATGACGGCGCGGCGAAGGATGCGGCGGAGGACGTAGTTGCGCCCTTCGTTGCCCGGCAGGATGCCGTCGGCGATGCTGCAGGAGAGGGTGCGGATGTGGTCGGCAAGGACGCGGAAGGCCACGTCGCGCATGGCGGCGGCATCGAGGTTCTTGCGCGTTTCGGGCAGGGTGCGCCCGTAGGTGTGGCCGCTGAGGGCGGCGATCTTTTCGAAAATGGGGGCGAAGACGTCGGCGTTGTAGTTGCTCGTGGCCTCCCCGTAGCGGGTGAAGCCTTCGGTCGTGGCCCAGATCCCGGCGACGCGCTCGAAGCCCATGCCGGTGTCGACGTGCTTGGCCTTGAGGGGGACGAAGGAACCGTCGGGTTCGGCGTTGAACTGGATGAAAACAAGGTTCCAGATCTCGATGCAGTGGGGGCTGTCGGCATTGACGAGGCGGCCTTTGGAATCGCCGTTCTCCGTGAGATCGATGTGCACCTCGGAGCAGGGGCCGCAGGGGCCGGTGTCGCCCATCATCCAGAAATTATCCTTCTTTCCGCCGGTGAGGATGTGCTTCGCCGGATCGAGGCCGGCCTTTTCGAGGACAGCGCTCCAGTAGCCGTGGGCCTCGTGGTCGAACTCCGCCGGATCGCCCTCGCCGGGCTGGTAAACGGTCACATAGAGGCGTTCCTTGGGAAATTTCCACACCTCCGTGAGAAGTTCCCAGGCCCATTCGATGGCTTCCTTCTTAAAGTAGTCGCCGAAGGACCAGTTGCCCAGCATCTCGAAGAGGGTGTGGTGGTAGCCGTCGTAGCCCACGTCGTCGAGGTCGTTGTGTTTGCCCCCGGCGCGGATGCATTTCTGCGTGTCGGCGGCGCGGGGGTAGGGGGCGGGGCGGTCGCCCAGGAAGTAGGGCACGAACTGGTTCATCCCCGCGTTCGTGAAAAGCAGGTTGGGCGACGACGGCAGGAGGGGGGCCGACGGCACAATTGTGTGCCCCTTCGAGGCGAAGAAATCGAGAAAGGACTGCCGGAATTCGTTCGAAGTCATGGGAAAATGCGGAAAAAACGACCAGCTAAAGGCGAAGCGGTCACACTTGGCAAGGAGCTGTTTTTGGCTTGCCTGAAAGCCATCACACCCAATCCCGCTGGCGCGCCGAGAGCGAGCGGGCGATCTGCTTGGCAAAAAACGGTCCGCCGTAAACCATCCCCGTATACACCTGCACGAGGCTTGCGCCCGCATCGAGCGTCTCCCCGGCTGTGCGCGGGCACATTACGCCGCCCGCTCCGATGATGGGGAGGTGGCCCTCTGTCGCCAGGCTGATGTATTTGATGACCCCGCACGATTTCTTGTGCACGGGCAGACCGCTGAGGCCGCCGGCTTCCTGCAAGGTAGCAAAGTACCCTTTGCGTTCCACTGTGGTGTTGGTGGCGATGATACCGTCGATGTTGTATTCCGCGATCACCTCCAGGACGGCGTCGATTTGCGCGAAGGTGAGGTCGGGCGAGATCTTCAGCAGCAGCGGTGTGTGGGGCTGCCCCAGCTTCTTGGCGCGTTGGCGGTTGGTCTGGGAAAGCTCCCCGAGGAGGCTCTTCAGGTGTTCCTTGTTTTGCAACTCGCGCAACCCCGGTGTGTTCGGGCTGCTCACGTTGATGGAAATGTAGTCGGCATACTCGGCCAGGAGGTTGAAGGAGGTGAGGTAGTCCTCCACGGCCTGGTCCAGCTGCGTCACCCGGCTCTTGCCAATATTGATGCCGAGCGGAATGTAATTTTTCCGAGTGCGCCGGGTTGCCTTGAGGCGCGCGGCAACGGCCTCGGCTCCGTCGTTGTTGAAGCCCATGCGGTTGATGAGGGCACCCTGTTCGGGGTAGCGGAAGAGGCGCGGGCGGTCGTTGCCCGGTTGACGGTGCCGCGTCACCGTGCCCACCTCCACGTGGCCAAAACCCAGTGCGGCGGTTGCCCGCCAGAATTGCGCGTTTTTGTCCATCCCCGCAGCCAAGCCCACCGCATTCGGAAAACGCAGACCAAACAGCTCCAAAGGTTGGGCTCCCGCGATTGCGTTGTAGCGCTCCATCATCCGGCAAAGAAAGCTGACCCGCCCCAGATAATCGAGGCCCGTGACGCCGAGATCATGTGCTTTTTCCGGATCGAGGCGGAAAAGCAGAGGTCGCAGCAGGTTCTCATAGTAGAAGCCCATAAGAAGCCATCATCACACGCCCGGTCCTAAATTCAAGCGCCATGTGCGGCCGCTTTTTCGTCGGGTGGGTGGTCGGTTTCGAGGGCGGGCGCGGGCGGTTCACTTTAGGCTTTCCCGAATCAGTTTGTTCGGTAGTCTGCGCCTTTATGAAAAACCGTCGGGAGTGCTTCGCTTTCGGCACCTGCTTGCCCCCGCTTCCACCCTCCATCCAAACATCGTGATCATCAGCAAAGACGACCTCGCCAATCTCCTCAATGCCCGCCATTGGCAGCCGCATTCCATCCTGGGCCTGCACCCCTTGAAGCAGAAGGGCAAAGCCCGCCTCGTCGGGCGTGCGCTCTTGCGCGACGCCGTCACCTGCGAGGTTGTTGACCTGAAGACCGATGAACGCTTTCCGCTGAAGAAAATCGCCGACGAAGGGCTCTTTGAGGGCCTTATTGGCAACCGCACGGAAGTTTTCCGCTACCGCCTGCGCATCGAGACGGGGCGGCAGGAGATTCGCCAGTTCTTCGATCCCTACGCCTTCCTGCCCACCATCGGGGAGCAGGACCTCTACCTCTTCAACGAGGGCAATGAGCACTTCATCCATAAAAAGCTCGGGGCGCATGTGCGCGAGGTCGACGGCGTGCAGGGCGTTGCCTTCGCCGTTTGGGCACCCTCGGCCAAGCGGGTTTCCGTGGTGGGAGACTTCAACCGTTGGGATGGCCGCTACCATGCCATGCGCGCGCTGGGTTCCTCCGGGGTTTGGGAGATTTTTATTCCCGGTCTGGGCGCGGGCATGAAATACAAATTCGAAGTCGCCGATCAGGGCGGGTTCCTCCATCTCAAGACCGATCCCTACGGCACTTACTTTGAAGCCCCGCCGCACAACGCTTCCATCATTTGCCCGGTGGATGATTATCAATGGGGCGACGCCGAATGGATTGAAAAACGCTCGAAGATGAAGTGGGCCGATGAGGCCATCAGCGTCTATGAAGTCCACTTTTCCTCCTGGAAGCGAAAGGTCGAGGATGGCGGGCGCCCCTTCACCTATCGTGAGATGGCCCACGACCTCACCCGCTACGTGCGCGACATGGGCTTCACCCACGTGGAGTTCATGCCCCTTGCCGAACACCCCTTCGATGGCTCCTGGGGTTATCAGGTCACGGGCTTCTTTGCCCCGACCCATCGGTTTGGTGAACCCGCCGATTTTCAATACCTCGTCGATTCCCTCCACCAGAACGGCATTGGCGTGATCATGGACTGGGTTCCGGCGCACTTTCCCACGGATGCCTTCGCTCTCGCCAAGTTCGACGGGTCCGCTCTCTACGAACACGAGGACCCCCGCCAGGGCTTTCACATGGACTGGGGCACCCTCATTCCCAACTTCGGGCGCCACGAGGTACGCTGTTTCCTCATCGCCAGCGCCCTCGCGTGGTGCGAGCGCTACCACATCGACGGGCTCCGCGTCGATGCCGTCGCCTCCATGCTCTACCTCGATTACTCGCGCAAACAGGGCGAGTGGATCCCCAACCAATACGGCGGTAACGAAAACCTCGAGGCCATCTCCTTCCTCCGCAAGGCCAACGACCTCGTGCACCACTACTATCCCGGCGTCCTCATGATCGCCGAGGAATCGACCGCCTTTGGCGGCGTCTCGCGCCCGACTTCCGAAGGCGGCCTCGGCTTCGACTTCAAGTGGAACATGGGCTGGATGCACGACAGCCTCGAGTATTTCAAGAAAGACCCCGTCTACCGGAAGTTCCACCAGAACAACCTCACCTTCGGGATGATCTACCAGTATTCCGAAGCCTTCATGCAGGTCTATTCGCATGACGAGGTGGTGCACGGCAAAGGATCTCTCCTCATGCGCATGGCCGCCGGCTCCATCAGTGAAAAGGCCAACGCCCTGCGCGGCCTCTATGCCCTCATGTGGGCCTGGCCCGGCAAAAAGACCCTCTTCATGGGCGGCGAGTTCGGCCAATCCGGCGAATGGCAATACGACCAATCCCTCGACTGGTCCCTCCTCCAACATCTCGATCACCAGGGAGTGCAGATGATGGTGCGCGACCTCAACCTCCTCTACCGCAGCCACCCCGCCCTCGTCTACGGCGATACCCGCCACGAAGGCTTTGCCTGGGTTTCGGCCGCCGATGCGGATAGCTCGGTCATTTCCTTCCTCCGCCGCGGGGCCAACGAGCGCGAAGTTCTCCTCGTTGTCGGTCACTATACGCCGACGCCCCGCTACAACTACACCGTTGGTGTGCCCTTTGCGGGCTTTTGGAAAGAAATCCTCAACTCTGATGCCGAAGAATACGGCGGCCATGGCGAAGGCAACCTCGGCGGAAAGTATGCCGAAGAGTTTCCCTGGGACGGCCAACCCTATTCCATCAAGCTCACCCTTCCCGCCCACAGCACCCTCATCTTTCGTCTCGAAACCTGAGCGAATCCGAACGAAGGGGCTCACGCTTCCAGCGTGAACGCCGCACGGAAGCTCAGCCCAGCGGATCGCGCAGATCCCTGAGCGCGCACAATCCACCAAAGTCGCCCCCCTGCATGGGGCGGGCTCCGGTTTGTCGTTTGCCGAATTTTTCCCGCACACCCGCAAACCAATCCTCCACAAACGCCCGGCTGCCGATCACCGCACCCTCCGTAAAATAACGGATTCGGCAGCGCAGCAACTGCCCCCGCGACAACCCGCCCCCCGCCGCATCCACCTTCCAAAACGCCGCCTTCGGCAACACCCGCCCCTTCTCCGAGGCACTCCCGTCCGTCGCCTTCTCAAACATCAAAAGCCGATACAGCCACCCTGCGGCTTCCAGGCGTGCTTGGGTGTCCGCTCGATCCACGCCCTTTCCCAGTAATTCCGCCCCAAACCCCATCCCC
>JAFIGE010000150.1 GCA_020831585.1 Opitutales bacterium
CGGCGTATATCGATTTAAACCCGGTGAGGGCGGGTCTGGTGGAGGACGCGGGTGCCTATGGTTTCAGTGGTTTCGGAGAGGCTTGCGCGGGTGGCTCGGCTGCTCGGCGGGGGATCGCCCGGATCGAGGGTAAGCTGACTTGGGCGACGAAATGGCACGAGCGCTACCGGACACGGTTGTGCAGCCGGATGGGGCCGGGAATGGGGCCTCGCCGGGGAAACCAAAGGAGCGCGGCAGGCTGTGAAGCGAAGGAGAAAGCGATGCCCCGAGCGGGTCTGGCGGAAGAGTCCGGGCTTCTCTCAAAGATCCGCGCTTTCAGTGAGAGCTGGGTGGTGGGGTCGGTAGCCTGGGTGGAAAGCTTCTGTGCGGCCAATGGCTGGCTTGGCTATAAGAAAGGAAAAAAGGCCCAACCGCTCGTGGTGGACGGCGGTGCCGACTTCGCGAGGGTCGCGACCGTGGTGAAACGGCGCTGAAAATGTGACTTTCTTTGTGATCACACCCCCGGGACAATGAAAATTCAAATTGGGATTGCGCGAGGAGGGAGTGCGGGGAAAGAGTAGGGGAGCTTGACTGGGATAGTCGCGTTACCTCCCCGACAAGCGTTTTCACATGAGTATTTACAACCGTCCATACATGCGCGCGGAGCCCGGAGGCGGGGGCTTCGGCGGGGAAGGTCAGGCGATCAAACGGCTGATTATTTTGATGGTGTCGGTGTATGTGGTGCAGAACATCTTTGTCTTTTGGGTGGGGACGCTCGCATTCGAGCGCGCGTTTTCCCTGAGTCTGGAAAATCTGGGGCGGGGCTTTCTGCACACCATCTTTACTTATGGGTTCCTCCACGGGGGATTGGGGTCGATGCCGTGGCACCTCCTCTTCAATTGCCTCCTTCTCTACCTGTTTGGACGGGTGGTGCAGGCGACACTGGGCGAACGGCGACTCACGGAGGCCTTCATGCTCGGGATCTTGGGCGGGGGGCTCGCCTGGCTCCTTGTGCGGCTGATCAATCCCGGGGGTAATCTCGTGGGGGCCTCCGGGGGCGTGTATACGATTATTGCCATCGGCCTCTTCCAGTTTTGGCGCCAACCGCTCCAGTTGTGGTTGCTGCCCTTTGTTGTGGAGGGGCGGCACCTCTTCTACTTTTTCGCGGGGCTCTCCGCATTTCTCTTCATTTTCGGGGAGTTGGACGGGGCAACCAATGCGGCGCACTCGGCCCACCTCGGGGGGCTGCTCGTGGGGTGGCTCTACGCGCGCTACCTTGCCCATCGTCCCGCGCTCACGGATTTGTCGTTCTGGGCCCGGACCACCCGGCAAGAGCCGCCCTGGGAACGCAAGCGCGCGGCTGTGCAAGCCCGCGGTGGCGGGCGATTCAAAGTAAACGTGCGCCCCGCCCCCTCTAAAAATCTTCGCGCCGAAGTCGACCGCATCCTCGACAAAATCAACGAGCAGGGCTTCGGGGCCCTCACGGATGAAGAAAAGCGTACCCTCGACCGGGCCAAAGAGGATTTGCGCTGAGGGGCCAACGTTTCCACATGCGGCCATTGGCGGATGAGACTCGTCGTGGCGCGACCCATGTTGGGCCAGCGCGTGAAGATGCACGGTTTGACCCCGATCTTGGAGATCACCGGACCTTTGCCAAAATTTGCGGACGGCAGATCCGGGGTCCACGATGGCCAACCGGCCACGGTGCGTCGTTAAATCAGAGCAGGCAAGTGCCTGGCTCGCAGCGGCTGGCGATTTTCATCCCGTTGCGTTAGAGTTTTATTAGTTAAGCTAATGTCCTCTATTGCTTTTGTGAATTCAGCCGGTTGCCCTTTGCGGGCTTGCCAAGGCCGGTTACCTTACCAACTCTCCCAGACCGAAATCCCGGTGTCTGCCGGAGGGATTTTTTTCGTTATGAGCACAACCACCACCGAATACGGATACAACAGCAAGGTTGAGGGCGAGGTCATCGTTTCTCGGGCCGACGCCGTGATCAACTGGGTGCGGCGGCACTCCGTTTGGCCGATGCCGATGGGCCTGGCCTGCTGCGCGATCGAGTTGATGGCGGCCGGTGGTTCGCGCTTCGACATCTCGCGCTTTGGCATGGAGGTGATGCGGTTTTCCCCGCGTCAGTCGGATTGCATGATCGTGGCCGGGACCGTCACCTACAAGATGGCCGAGGTTGTGCGGCGGATCTATGACCAGATGGCCGAGCCCAAGTGGGTGGTGGCCATGGGTGCCTGCGCTTCCTCGGGCGGGATGTACCGCAGCTACGCGGTCCTGCAAGGGGTCGATCGTATCGTGCCAGTGGATGTCTACATTTCCGGCTGCCCGCCGCGTCCGGAAGCCCTTCTCGACGGCATGATGAAGCTCCAGGAGAAGATCAAAAACGAATCCTCCTCCCGCACCCTCTTCAAGGAGCGCGGCGTCCGCAACCTTGCCTACACGGCGACCCCCTGAAACGGAATCCATGAGTGCTGCCGACGATTTTCTCTCCCGTCTTCTCGGGCAATTCGCTTTCTTGAGCGCCCGCCCGAGCCTCGACCTGCCAGCCGTGAACTGTCCGCAGGACCAGCTCATAGCTTTCCTGCGCCATCTGCGCGATGACCGCCATTTTGACCTTCTCGCCGATGTCACCGCCATTGACCATTACGAGGAGAGCCCGCGCTACGAGGTCGTCTATCACCTGTTTTCGTCCTCCAACCACCGCTACTTGCGCGTGGCCACGCCCTGCGCGGACAACGAGGAACCGCACGCGCTCAGCATTATCGAACTGTGGGCGGCCGCCGATTGGCACGAGCGCGAGACTTACGACATGTTCGGGATTGTCTTCGACGGGCACCCGGACCTGCGCCGTATCCTCATGTGGGACGGCTACCCCTTCTACCCCTTGCGCAAAGAATTCCCCCTCGCCGGGCACGAAGTGGACCTCCCGGCCACCGATGTGGTCGAGCGCACGGGCGTGAAGGTGAAGCCCGCTCCGATGATGGGCGGCCCCTTCCACGCTTCGCAGATCGGTGCCATGTCCAAGCGCGAGCCGCGGGCGGACGACGAATCCTGGACCGAGGCCAGCGAAAAAGATGCTTCCCAAGCCCTTTCTGAAAACCCGCGCGAACTCCGCCGAGACGACTAACCGGATACGAAGACCATGGCAGTGAAAGAAATTTCCATCGGCGACATTGGAGCCCGCGCGGCGGCCGCCGACGAAGAGTTCAAGGGTGACGAAATGGTCATCAACATGGGCCCCTCCCACCCGGCGACGCACGGTGTGCTCCGTCTGAAAGTGGAGGTCAACGGCGAGACCGTGAAGGCCTGCGATCCCATCATCGGCTACCTTCACCGGGGTGATGAGAAGATCGCCGAGAACATGACCTACAACCAGTTCATCCCCTACACGGACCGGTTGGACTACATTGGGCCAATTCATAACAACGTCACCTTCGCCATTGCCGTGGAGCGTCTCGCCAAGCTGGAAGTGCCCCCGCGTTGCCAGGCCATCCGCGTGATTTGCTGCGAACTCGCCCGCCTCCAGTCCCACCTGCTCGGAGCCGGTGTTTACGGAATGGATACCGGTGCCCTGACGGTGTTCATGTACACCTTCACCCAACGGGAAAAGCTCTACACCCTCATGGAGCAGCTCACGGGGGCACGTTTCACCACCAGTTACACCCGCATCGGGGGCCTCGCCCGCGACATTCCGGAGGGTTGGCTTGGCCATGTGCGCAAGGTTGTCGACGAGATGGAGCCTGTTCTCGACGAGATCGATGCTCTCCTCTCGCGCAACCGCATCTTTTACGACCGCACGGTCGGCGTGGGCGTGATCACGAAGGAAGACGCCATCGCCTACGGCCTCACCGGCCCCTGTCTCCGCGCCAGCGGGGTGCCCCTTGACCTGCGCAAGGACAAGCCCTACTGCGGCTACGAACAATACGATTTTGATGTGCCTATCGGGACAAACGGCGACAGCTACGACCGCTGGCTCGTGCGCCTCGAAGAGATGCGCCAGTCCATCCGCATCATCAAACAGGCCATCGACAAGATGCCCGACGGTCCCTTCTACGCCGAAGAAGCGAAGAAAATTTTCGCGCCGCCCAAGAAGAAGATCCTCACCAGCATGGAGGAGCTGATCCAAAACTTCATGATCGTCACCGAAGGACCGCAGATGCCGCCGGGTGAAGTGTATTTTGAAGCGGAAAATCCCAAGGGTGCCCTTGGTTTCTACATTGTTTCGCGCGGGGGGGGCGTGCCCTATCGCCTGAAAATCCGTTCGCCCAGTTTCTGCAACCTTTCCATCGTTCCAAAAATCATGCCCGGGCACATGATCGCGGACATCCCGGTCATCCTCGGCAGCCTTGATTTCGTGATGGGCGAATGCGACCGCTGAACCCGTTGACTTCCTTTTTCCATGGCTTTTGAACCCTCCCCGCAACTGCTCGAATACACTGAGAAAGTGATCCCGCGCTACCCGCAGAAGCGCAGCGCCATCATGATGATCCTGCATGCCCTGCAGCGCGAAGTCGGCTACATCTCCCTCGAAGCGCAGGAATGGATCGCGGCGCAGCTCGACCTCGCGCCCATCAAAGTGCGCGAGGTCGTCACGTTTTATCCGTTCTACCGTGAGCACCCCATCGGCAAGCGGCACATCCGCGTCTGCCGCACCCTCTCCTGCGCCCTCAACGGGGGCTACCAAGTGTGCGAGAAATTCAAGAGCGAGTTCATCACCGGCCTCAACGAAATTTCCCCGGATGGCCGCGTGACGGTGGAGTTCGCCGAGTGCCTCGCCAGTTGCGGAACGGGGCCGGTGGCCCTCATCGACGACGATCTGCACGAAAATCTCACCGAAGAATCCGTCAAGGCCCTCTGCGATCAGATCAAGGCCGAAACGCCCGCTGCGCCCGTACCGGCGGCACCGGCGCATGCCTGAACCCTTTCATTTTTCCGACCATGGTCCACCTCAGCAAACCACCTGTTCACCCGCGCGAGCGCCGCATCATCCTCAAACATGCGGACGAACCGGACTACGATGCCAGCCTGGAAACCTATGAGCGGCACGGTGGCTACGCCGAACTGCGCAAAGCCTATGCCATGAAGCCGGAGGAAATTTGCCAGGAAGTCCTCGACGCCGGAGTGCGGGGGCGGGGTGGGGCGGGCTTTCCCGCCGGGATGAAGTGGAAGTTTCTCGATCGCAAGAGCGGCAAGCCCATCTACCTCATCTGCAATGCCGACGAGTCAGAGCCCGGCACCTTCAAGGACCGGCAGATCATGCACAAAGACCCGCACCAGTTGGTCGAAGGCATGATGATCACGGCCTACGCCATCCAAGCCGCCCAGGCCTTCATTTACATCCGTGAGGAAATGCCCCACGGAGCCCGCATCCTCGAAGCGGCCATCGAAGAAGCCCGTGCCAAGGGCTATGTGGGCAAAAACATCCTCGGCTCCGATTACTCCTGCGAGTTGATTGTGCACCGCGGAGCCGCCGCCTATATTTGCGGCGAGGAGACGGGCCTCATCGAGTCCCTCGAAGGCAAGCGGGCCTACCCGCGCATCAAGCCGCCCTACTTTCCCGCCGCCCTCGGTCTCTACATGTGCCCGACAATCGTGAACAACGTGGAGACCCTCTGCCACGTGAAGCACATCATCGCCATGGGCGGCAAAGAATACGCCAAAATCGGCAGCCCCAACAACTCCGGCACGCGCATCTGGTGCCTCAGCGGACACGTGCAAAACCCCGGCTATTACGAGCTGGAGTGCGGTGCCGCCACCTACGGCGACCTCATTTACGAAATCGGTGGCGGCCTCCGTCCCGGACGGTCCCTCCAGGCCGTCATCCCCGGCGGCTCCTCCGCCAAGGTCCTCCGCGCGGGCGAGCGCTTCACCGGCAAACTCCGCTCCGGCGATGCTTTCGACTGGGGCATCGAAGACATCCCCCTCGATTTCGATGGCCCCGCCGCCGCCGGTTCCATGAGCGGCTCCGGTGCCGTCATCGTGGTCGACGACTCGGTCGACATCGTCGAGGTGCTGGCCAACATCAATGCCTTTTACGCCCACGAGAGCTGCGGCCAGTGCACGCCCTGCCGCGAAGGCTCTCTGTGGATGAAGAAAATCACCACCCGGATGGTCAACGGCGGAGCCCGCACGGAAGATGTCGACCTGCTGGCCTCCATCGGCGACCAAATCGCCGGCCGCACCATTTGCGCCCACGGCGAGGCCTGTGCCTGGCCCACGCAAAGCTTTGTTGCCAAGTTTCGCGACAAATTCCTCGAAGCGGCCGGGCGCGATCCCGCAGAACAAAAGAAACGCCCTTTTCGGATGGTGTGATCGGGTGAACATACGAGCGACTGAGCAAACCATGAGCGAAGGCGAAAAAGATAAACGGGTCCCCATCTACGTGGATGGCCAGGAGGTCCTCGTGGCCCCCGGCACCAATCTCGTGGAGGCCGCCGCCCTGGCGGGCAAAGAGGTGCCGCACTACTGCTACCACCCAAAGTTGAGCGTGGTCGGCAACTGCCGCATGTGCCTCATCGAGATGGGCACCCCCGGGCGCGACCGCGCTACCGGCGAGCCCCTCCTCAATGATGACGGCTCGCCCAAAATCATGTGGGTGCCGCGCCCTGTCATCGGCTGCGCCACCACCGCCTCCCCCGGCATGCATGTGCGCACCGATTCGCCCATCGTCAAGGAGTGCCGCGAGGGCGTGATGGAGTTCCTCCTCGTCAATCACCCGCTCGACTGCCCCATCTGCGACCAGGCGGGCGAGTGCCGACTGCAGGAGTTTGCGACGGATTATGGCCGCGGTTACAGCCGCTTCATCGAGGAGAAAAACGTCAAACCCAAGCGCACCCGCATCGGCCCCCGGGTCATGCTCGACGACGAACGCTGCATCCTCTGCTCCCGCTGCATCCGTTTCACCGAGGAATTCGCCGAAGAGCCCGTCCTCGGCTTCACCGACCGGGGCAGCTACACCACCCTCACGACTTTTCCGGGCAAGGAGCTGGCCCACAATTATTCGCTCAACACCGTCGACATTTGCCCCGTCGGTGCCCTCACCTCGACCGACTTTCGCTTCAAGATGCGCGTCTGGTTCCTCAAGGAAACGGATTCCATCGACACCGAGTCGAGCGTCGGTTGCAACACCGTCGTGGGCAGCCGCGAGGGCAAGATCCACCGCATCACCCCGCGCCGCAACGACCTTGTCAACGACACCTGGATGCCCGATAGCGGGCGGGCGCTTTACAAGATGACGGAGGGCGACGACCGCGTCCTCAACTACGCCATCGACGGCAAACCCTGCTCGCCCGACGAAGCCTTTTCCCTGGCCGCCACCCTCCTCAATAACCCCGATGTGGCCATTGTCGGGAGCGGTCGCCTGAGCCTCGAAGAGCAGTTCCTCCTCACCCGCATCCGCGCCCGCATACCGGGCCCGACCCCGTCCTACCTCGTCGCCCGCACGGGCCAAGGCGATGGCAAGCTCCTCTCCGCCGACCGCAACCCCAATGTCCGCGGAGCCCTCCTCACCGGCCTCATCGAAGATTTGCCCGCGAAGGAACTCACGCCCCTCGGGCGCCTCGTCAATGAGGGCACGGTGCGCACCATCCTGGTCGTGGGCGAAGACCTCTCGGCCGCCGGGCTCACCCGCGACCAGCTCAAGCGCGTCTCCGTCATTTACATCGGGAGTCACCACAACGAGACCAGCTCGCTCGCCAAAATTGAGATTCCGCTGCTCACCGTCTTTGAGAAGGCCGGCACCTTTGTGAACCAGCAGTTCCGCGTGCAAAAGTTTGCCCAAGCCATCCCCGGCCCCAAAGGCGTCCTCTTTGGCTTGAGCAACTTCACCCGTCTTCTCGCACTGCTGCCCGGCGGAGAGACCCTTGCCCCCGGCGTATCCGCCGCTTGGGAGCAAATGGCCCGCGAAGTGCCGGAACTCGAAGGCTGGACCTTTGGCGGGATCTCTTCGACCGGTCGCGTCGTCAGTGACGCCCGTTTTGCCCACTTGCCCTTCATCGAGACCGCCGGCTTGCACTTTGAGCCCAAGTCCGCCGTTGCTGCCGAAGCCTGATTCAGCCCACCATGCCCTCCGAAGTCCTCCCTCTCATTATCAAAGCGCTCATTGTCATCGGCGCGGTCATGACCATGGCCGGTTACGCCGTGCTCATGGAGCGCAAGATCGCCGGTTGGATCCAAGGTCGCCCCGGTCCCAACCGCACGCAGATCCCCATCCTTGGCTCCATCCCTGTCATCGGCACTTTCCTCACCCGCCTGGGGGTCTTTCAGCCCGCCGCCGACGGCCTCAAGTTCCTCTTCAAGGAAGACGCCCTGCCGGGCCACGTGAACAAGTTCTACTACGTTCTCGCACCCATGATCGCCTTTGTTCCGGCCATGGCCACCATGACCGTGCTGCCCTTCGGACAATACACCGGAGCCGACGGCGTCACCGTGCCCATCGTCCTCGCCAACCTCGACATCGGCATCCTCTTCATCCTCGCGGTTTCCTCCCTCGGTGTCTACGGCATCATCCTCGGCGGCTGGGCGGCCAATTCCAAATACCCCTTCCTCGGCGGTATCCGCGCTTCCGCCCAGATGATTTCCTACGAGTTGGCCATGGCTCTCTCCATCCTTCCCGTGTTCATGTGGTTCGGGGGCACCCTCAACCTCCACGCCGTGGTTCAGGGGCAATACCAGGTCTGGACCATTTTCGCTCAGCCCGTTTCGGCCCTCATTTTCCTCGTTGCCCTCTTTGCCGAGACCAACCGCCTCCCCTTTGATATGCCGGAGTCGGAGACCGACCTCGTGGCCGGTTATAACACCGAATACGGAGCCTTCAAATTCGGCCTCTTCTTTGTCGCCGAATACACGCACATCATCATCGGCTCCGGCGTCTTTGTGGCCCTCTTCCTCGGTGGCTGGACGCTTCCCTTCGTGCCCATTCCCGATGGTATCGCCGGTGCCATCATCTCCATCGGCATCTTCCTCGCGAAGGTCTTCGCCCTCGTTTTCTTCTTCATGTGGATCCGGTGGACCCTCCCGCGCTTCCGCTACGACCAAGTCATGAACCTCGGTTGGAAAAAACTCCTCCCGCTCGCCATCGCCAACCTCGTGGTGTATGCCATCATCATCGCCCTGATTGAGAATCTCGGATAACTTCTTCCCATGGCCACCAAAGTCCTTGAACGCAAACCGCTGAGCCTCGCCGAGCGCTCTTACCTCCCGCAAATCGTCGGCGGGCTCAAAATCACCATGCGCAACATGCTCAAGCCGCCGGTGACCCTCGAATACCCCGACGAGCGCCCCGAGATTCCCGTCGGCTATCGCGGCGTGCCCACCCTTGTGCGCGACCCCAACGGCCGGGAAAAATGCGTCTCCTGCCAGCTCTGCGAGTTCGTTTGCCCGCCCAAGGCCATCCGCATCACCCCCGGTGAAATCCCTGAAGACGCCGAGACGGCTCACGTCGAAAAGGCCCCGAAGGAGTTTGAGATCAACATGCTCCGTTGCATCTATTGCGGCCTCTGTCAGGAAGTGTGCCCGGAGGAAGCCATCTTTTTGCAGGACATCTACAGCGTCACCGGCTATACCCGCGAAGAGTTCGCCTTCAAAAAAGAGAAACTCTACGAACTCGGCGGCACCCTTCCCGACAAACACTTCAAGTGGGATAAGAAAAAAGCCGCCGAAGAGCACGGAAACCCGCACCATTGAGTCAAGCGGGCTGCCAGTGCGAATATTCTCAAAATTCCTTTGGCATGATTTGCTTCATCGCCAACGGCGCGACCGATACCTGCCCGGGCCAGCGGCCTGGGTCTTGTAGCTTCCTTTAATTCGGGTGGGCTGAAGGCCCGCCCGATCTTGCCCTCAGAGGCAGTGCTGCATTTCCTCTGCCGGCGTATCCTCACCCCGGCGCACGATTTTTGCCGGAATACCCGCCACCGTCGAGTGGGGCGGCACATCTTCGAGGACCACGCTCCCAGCCGCCACTTTTGCGCACTCCCCAATCACCACATTACCGAGAATTTTCGCCCCGGCCGACAAAAGAACCCCCCGGCGAACCTTCGGGTGGCGGTCGCCCCGTTCCTTGCCCGTGCCACCAAGTGTGACCTCGTGCAAAATCGATACATGGTCGTCAACCACTGCGGTTTCCCCAATAACAATCCCCGTTGCGTGGTCGAAAAGGATGCCGCTTCCAATTTTCGCCGCCGGGTGAATGTCCACCGCAAACACCTGGGAGACGATGCTCTGCAAATACAACGCCAGCTCCCGCCGCCCGGTGTGCCAGAGATGATGGGCGATCCGGTGCGCCGTCAGTGAGTGAAAACCCTTGAAGTAAAGCACGGGCGACAGGTAGCCGCGGCTCGCCGGATCCCGCTCGTCAATCGCCTCGATGTCCGCCCGTACCTGTTGCCCGATCTCTGGTGCGGCCGCGAAAACCTCCTCGAAGAGATCCTGCAAATAGGGCTCGGAAACGGCGTGGTAGCCCAGTTTGCGTGAGATCCGATAAGCCAAACAGGCTTCCAGGGAATCGCAGTTGAGAATACCCTCGCGGATCAAACTGCGGAGGACCGGCTCGTTTTTCGCCGCCGCCTCCGCCTCTTCACGAAGCTGTAGCCAGACCCTGTCTTCCATGATCCCGCGCATAATCGACGCTCCCTCGCCGGATCGCAATGCCGGATTGGTTTTCTCTTTTTCGGAAAAATTCCGGAATAATTTGCCCACCTCCGTGCATCGTAGTAGTCTCCGCACCTTTAAACCTTTTCAACAATAACCATAACCAGATGAAAAAATTAATCGCCATCTTCTCCCTCCTCGGGGCCTTCGCCCTCTCTACCGCTCATGCGGGTGTCGCCGTCGGTCAAACCGCGCCCGACTTTACCCTCACGAATGTGAAGGGCAAAGAGGTGAGTCTTTCAGATTTTCGGGGTCAGTTTGTTGTCCTGGAGTGGGTCAACCCCGGTTGCCCCTTCGTCGTGAAGTTTTACGACATCGGTGCGATGCAGCGCTTCCAGAAGGAGGCCAAAGAAAAGGGGGCCGTCTGGCTCGCCATCAACTCAACCAACCCGAATCACAACGATTTCATGTGCGTCGATACGACCAAAGCCTACATCGACGAGCGCAATGTCCCTGCTCCCTGGTTAATGGATAAGGATGGGGTTGTGGGTCGGGCCTTTGGGGCCACCCGCACTCCGGAAATGTTCATCATCAATCCGGAAGGCGTGGTTATCTACCACGGTGCCATTGACAGCATCCGATCCGCCAATTCCGCTGATGTGGAGCGCGCTGAGAATTTCGTTATGGCCGCGCTCGCATCTGCCAAAGCTGGCGAGGAAATCGCCGTCCGGCAGACCCGTCCATACGGCTGCACGATCAAGTTCTAACGATTCCCCCCCCCCGATTGGCGATAGAACGCCAATCAACCCTAACCCGCCGGTCCGCCCACCGGCGGGTTTTTTTGTTCGCCGCCGCCATGCCCGTGCCCATCGTTCCCTCTCCATGCCAACCAAGTTGATCGTCTTTGATTGCGACAGCACCCTCAGCGCGATTGAAGGAGTCGATGAACTCGCCCGCGTGCGCGGGCCAGTCGTCTTCGCCGAAGTCGAGAAGATGACCCATGCCGCCATGAACGGCGCGCTTGCCGTGGAAGCCGTCTTCGCGGAGCGCCTCCGCATTATCCAGCCCCGCCGGGAGGACCTCGCTGCCGTCGCGCGACTCTACACCGAGCAAGTGGAACCCACCGCCATCGATACCCTCAACTATTTGCGTGCGGAGGGCTGGACGCCCATCATTCTCAGCGGCGGCTTCCGCGATGCCATCCGCCCCTTTGCGGACCACCTCGGTATCGACCGCGTCGAAGCCGTCGATCTCTATTTCAATGAAGACGGCACCTATCGCGGATTCGACGAGAGCTACCCCACCACCCGCTCCGGTGGAAAGCCCGAGGTCATCCAGCGCCTCCGCACGGAACTCCACCCCAACCGCATCATCATGGTCGGCGACGGTGTCAGCGACCTCGAAACCCAGCCCTTTGTCGACACCTTCATCGGCTTCGGCCGCTTCACCCCCCGCCCCCCCGTCCGCGCCGCCGCCGACCACTTCATCCTCGCCCTCAACCAAATCCCCCCCCTCCTATAACTCTTTATCCCTAAAAAATATTCTAAAACGCAAAATAAAGTTGACGCTTTAGTGGTGCACATGCTGGAGTGGGTGCATGGAAGATAGTGTGGCGATAGGATTTGCGAAGGGACTTTTGCCGAAGAAGGGGAGGCGGAGGCCGCGGGTATTGGCGAGGCCGGGGAGATCGGCGGTTTACCATGTGGTGAGCCGGACGTGCGGGCAGGAGTTTCTGCTGGGGGCCGTGGAGAAGGAGCGGATGCGCGACTTGATTGGCCGGGTGGCGGCGTTTTGTGGGGTGGAGCTGCTGACCTACTGTATACTGGACAACCACTTCCACTTGCTGGTGGAGGTGCCGGGGGAAGTGGGGGAGCTGTCGGATGCGGAGCTGATCCGGCGGGCGGGGTTTGTGTATGGGGGCAAGGTGCGTCCGGGGCAGCCGCTGACATTGACGATGGTGGAGGGGGCGCTGG
>JAFIGE010000151.1 GCA_020831585.1 Opitutales bacterium
AGCTGCCTCAAAAAACATGATATTTCCCTTGCCTGAGATACAGTTGCTCCAACCTTTACAGCGGAGCCTTCATCACACCCATCCACACTCCGCTTAATCAGCGCGGCTGGATCTCCATGCGGACAGGCTCGATCCGGAGCAAAATGTTTTTGCCCGAGTAGCGATCCATTGTGCCGTCATTCGTCCCCCAGAAACCCTGTGTTTCGGGTCCGCGGCTGAAAACAAACTGAAAGCCCCTTCCGTCGGCGTGCCAAATGTGAGTTTCCACCTCCGAGACAGCGGAGTTGTCGAGGAGATCAAAACCGAGAAGCTGAGAAAGAAACGGGTTGGGCGTGAGCGGTCCCTGAGCCGCTGGATCAGGCACATGAAAATACTCCTGATCCCGGGTCGGCGTGCGCCCCTGACCCACCTCCACGGAAAGGTCTCGCAAATCGACAGCGTCCCCGCTGGCGAGGAGATGCAGGCGGATGTTTTCCCACCGGCGGGCATCGCCCTCCCCTTTCACGCTGGCCTCCCGCAGATCCACCACCGTTACGTTACCCGGCCCCCAGACCCGGCCGCGCGCGCGCCGCAAATCAACCTCGAAAGCGGTATCCTCATCCACGCCAAAACCGAGTCCGCGTCCCTCAGGACAGCCATGCGCCGCTACAATAAGGCGACCGAGGCGGGCTTTGCGGTCAAAGTGTTGGTCGATCATGCCAAAGGGAAAAAAACCTAGCCCGGGACGGATGATGAGCGGACCGGTCTCCTGATCGTTCATGTCCCGGAAGAGCGCCGACGTTTCTCCGAGGAGAGCGGCGAGACTGACGCCCCCGGCGATCATGGGATCGCTCTGCATAGCCGCGCCCGCACTCGTTCCCCCGAGCACCGCCCCCGCCGCCACGGCACTGCGGATGGCAGCGAGGACCGGGGTGTCTTCGCCCTCGCCGGTAAGGAGGAGTTCGGTGATGCGGGTTTGGTCGCCCCCGAGGAACCAGAATCCAGTAGCGGAAGCGGCCTGTTCAGCATACGCCGCCACCTGTGCATTCCCCGCCCAAGTCGACTCATCGAACTCCGTCGAACGGTCGTTGCGCACCGCCAAGGGAAGAATTTCGATCTCGCCCGGTCGCGCCCCGTAGCGCACAAGGTCCTCGCTGAAGCGCCGGGCAACGCGTGCGGGCGAACCACTCGCCGCCGGAACGATGAGAATGCGGCGCTCGCCCCGCACCGTGGCCAACTCGATGAAGCGGTTCATCACCTCCGCATTGCTCCCGCGGAGCGCACCCCCCACGATGAAAAGCGTGCCCTCCGACTCCGAATCCGTGTCTGGGTCGACCGCCTGAACTCGCGCGAAAAGACTCCCCGTCAAGGCAAGAAAAACAAGGAAATTCCGGAAAAATGCAATTTGGCGATCCATGCCGGAAGAGCAAAGCATCTCGGAAGCCATCAACAAAGAGAAAACACTCCAAGCACCCCTTGGGAGGCAAAATCAAACTTTGGGTGGACCTCGAAAGAAGCAGATCCAATTAAACGCAGACCCACAAAGCGGGTGGCTGCGAACTTCCGCGCCCTGGACGACGAAGCCGGCGCGCGAAGGTCTGTCCGCGCGCCCCCGCCCCTTCTCATCTCATCACGGCAACTGCGGAATTCAGGTTCATTGCGCGGATGGGCTCGGGGGTGGAGCTGATGTCGCCCGTCGTTTGCCCATTTTCGGGCGGGCGCGTGGAACCTTGGACTCCCGACGGTCAGTCTACCATTTGGCGACGGAGGTCGAGCGTGTGCGAATACTCCGGGGACTGGCGCGGGGCGCGGCCGGAGCGGGTTTGCCCGATGGTGGCATTGTCGGCGAGCCAGCGCTCTGTTCGGCGGTGGGCGGCCTCTTCGATGGAACGGGGGCGCCCATCGTAGACAGGGGCGGCGGGGTTCCAGTAATGGTAGTGGGCGGAAGACGTCACCTTACCCGAGGCACGGTCGACCCATTCGAAGAGCAGCGGCGATTGGATGCTCACGTGGGGATGCAGGGCCGGATAGGCGCTTGCACACTTGTAGCGCAAACCGCTGATCCAGGAGCCGTCGACCTGCTCAAAGGGGACGGAAACGCCATTCACCAAAAGATCACCATCGTCCGGCGAGGCTCCGCCCAAAAGCCGCACTTGCAGGCGGTCGGTGGAGTTGTCGACCACGCGCACCATGGCCGTTCCCCTCGCCTCTTCGGCCATGAGAGGCCAGGATTCGAGCGCCTGAACCACTTCGACCCCGCCTTGACCGGCGGGGAGCGTGCCCACCACGGGGAAACGGAAGGCGAAAACCGCCTCCAGCCAAGCCGGATCGAAGGGCAGACCGTGCGCCTCCAAATCGGCGCAGATGGTTTTCACATCCTCCCACAGAAAGGCGGGCAGGAAAAAACGGTCGTGCAACTGGGCGCCATAGCGCCGGAGTGGCTCGGAAAAGGGCTCGCGGATGAGGCGGGCCAGGACGGCGCGAATGAAGAGAGCAACGCGCGCCATCCAATCCACCGAGGGAAGGGTCTCAAAGGCGCGCAGTTCAATGATGCCGAGGGATCCATTGGGCGCACTTGGGTTGGAAAACTTGTCGAAGCAGATTTCCGCCCGGTGGGTATTGCCGGCGGAATCGGTGAGGAGGTTGCGCAAAAACTGATCGACAATGCTCCCATCAGGCCAGGCACCCAGCCGTTCGAGTCCCTCGCAGGCGACTTCGAGTTCGTAGAGGCCGTGGCGGGGTCCCTCGTCCACACGGGGAGCCTGGGATCCCGGCCCGACGTATTGGCCGGTAAAGGCGTAGGAAAGAGCGGGGTGGTGCTGCCAGTAGCGCAAGACCGAGGCAATGCGGCGGGGATCGGCGAGAAAGGGGTTGGTTTCCTCCGAAAGGCCGCCGAAGGCCAGGTGCGCCCCACCTCCCGTGCCGTGCACGGCTCCGTTCAACTGCAACTTTTGGGCACACATGCCCACGCCTTCCGCCGCCTTGAAAGCCGCTGCAAGCGAGGTGGTGTAATCGCGCCAATCGCGCGCGGGCGGCAGGTTCACTTCCAGCACCCCGGGGTCGGCAGCAAGGGCATAGGTGATGAGTTCATCCCCGCTGTCCGAAGGCGCGTATCCGCAAAAGATCAGGTTGCGCAGATCGCGCGTGCAAACAAGGCCTTCAATCCGCCCGACCAGCTCCCGAAAAGCAGGCCACGGCAGCGGAGGAATGAAAATAGTGAGCGCGCCATCCTTCACCTCCACGACAAGGGCGCTCCGGAGGGTCGCGCCGGGAATCTGGTAGAGGGGCAAGCGCAATCCCGCCGGGCTGTCGCCCATGAACATCTGCAGGCGACCGGACTCAGAATGCCGGAAATCCCAGGCCTCGGAGGTCCAGCGGCCATCTGTCCAAGCGAGCGGCAGAACCCAGGCAGCGGGCTCCGGCGCGGGCGGCGTCTCCTGCTCGAAAGCCGGTTGCACAAAAGAGCCCAGGCCCAGTTCCGCTGCGATTTCGCGAGCCACGGACTCCGCCGGGACATCGCCCGTATCCACGACGGTGTTGTCAAGATGCAGGCGCTCCGTCTCCGCCCAGAGTGCACGCCCCTCGCGGCAATAGAGCGTGACGAGATTCCATCGCGGAAGGGCCTCGCCCGGATACCATTTGCCGAAGACCTGCATAGCGAACCCGCCTGGATAGACATCAGCGATCAGGCGGGCAGTGAACCGGCGGGCATACCCGAGCTTGTCCGGCCCCATGGCCTCCGTGCTCCATTCCGCGCCATCCGGCTGCAGGGGCAGAAAAGTCGGCTCGCCACCCATGGAAAGGCGAGCCCCCGATTCCCGCAAGTGCCCTTCGACGACTTGGGCAAAATTTTCGATTTCAGGCGGGACGGTTGGAACGGTCATTGGGAAGCAGAAATTTCAAGATCTACTTCTAAACGCGCTTCTGCGGGGGATTTCGAGAAAAACTTTCCTTGAATCGGGTCCACCGAAGACGGCTCAATGCCCGCTGCCGTCGGGATAAAGTAGGCGTTCGCGAGAATGCCGTTGGTAGGATCAAAGCCCTTCCATCCGGCTCCCGGCAAAAAGACCTCGGCCCACGCGTGCATTGAGCCCACCGCGCGGTTGAAGCCGGGACCGTGGCCCTCATCGGCAGGCGGATCGTATAGATAGCCGCTCACGAAGCGGGCCGCAAGGCCGAGCTGGCGACAAACCGCCATGAAGAGCAGGGCCATGTCCCGGCACGAACCGCTCCGCAGCCGCAACGTCTCATCCGGTGCCTGCACGCCCTCCTCATCCCGGCGCACGTAGGCAATGGAGGAGCGCACGGCGGAGTTCAGATCACTCAGAAAGTGCACGATGTCGGTGTGGCTATTGGGCGAGGGAACCGCTGTGTAAAACCAATCCAAGACTGTGCGCGAACCGGCAATGGGCGTTTCAATCGAAGGTCCCAGCGCGACCCGCTCCCGCTGCTCGTAGCGAAAGGGAAATCCCGTGGCATAGGGCTCCAGAACAAAATCGAAGGGATTCGCCTCCAGGCTCCGCACGGTCAGCGTACAGTCAAGCGCGAGCGAGCGCGCCGTAATCAGGCCGAAGTTGTTCACCAGGACAATGTTATTAAAGACATCGCGCATCCAGCGCTGCCGCCCCGGCGGCTCCGTGCGGACGGCGAAGGCGTCGACCACGAGCACATGGCTGTCCTGGGGCCGCAGGAAGAGGTGATGGTCGCCGAAGCTAACCTCTTCAGAATACGTGTAGCGAGTGCGGTGACGGACAGTGAGTTTCACAACAAGACGAATAAGGCCAAAGACGCGACCGCGCAATGTCAGTTCAACAATTGCCCGCGCAACACGGCCATCGCCAACGAATAGACAAAAAGCGTGCCCATCAGAAGGGCCAGGCCCAGATTGGCATATTTCCCGATTATCGCAGCGCCCTCACCTTGCAAACGGCCTTTTCGACGATGCAACCGTTTTAGTGCGACTGTGCCCAGCACGAAGCCAAGGGTTGCCACAATCATGATCAGGCCGCTCGTAATGATCACCTCCCGCAATCGCAAGCTAGTGAAAATCAGTAGATTGCCCAGAAGGCAGACCAAGCTCGCGATGGCAAACTTTGAGGTGGGCACCGAGCCCTCTTTTTCAGGCGACGGACGCGAGCGCCGCCGTGAGCGCCGGGCAGACGACGACGCGCTACTCGGCTGAGAGGGATTGGGTGACGGAGTGGCAGGCGAACTCATGGAAGATCAGGGGCGAAGAGCAGTCCATTGTGCGGGCGCTGTCAATGTTGCCTTCCATCGAAGAGGTATTCTCGAACCGGGGCGGACCTAAACCATTCCCCGTGATGTAAAATCCAAATAAATCCTTCGACGAATGTTTTACATTCGTCGACGAAGCATGGTATACCCCCGACCTTAACTGCGCGCCATGTATTGTGAATTCTACGGATTTCGGGAAATGCCTTTCAACATTACGCCCGACCCAAAGTTTCTGTATCTCTCCCCCACCCACTTGGAGGCGATGCAGCACCTGCGCTATGGCATTCAACAGAAAAAGGGATTTATCGTCCTCACCGGAGAGGTCGGTTGCGGAAAAACGACCCTTTGCCGGCAGTTATTGGACGAGATTGACAACCACCACATCGAAACCGCGCTCATCCTCAATCCCCGCCTTTCCGAAACGGAGTTGATTTCCGCGATCCTTCGTGACCTCGGCGCCACCCCAACGGACAACACACAGGCCGCCCTGCTCGAACAACTCAACGCCCACCTCCTCTCCCTCATCGATGCGGGCAAAGATATTGTGGTGATCATCGACGAGTCGCAGAACATGAGTTTTGAGGCACTCGAACACGTGCGCCTGCTTTCCAATCTGGAAACCAACACCCAGAAACTTCTGCAAATTATTCTCATCGGGCAACCCGAGCTCAAAGAGAAGCTGAAACAGGAACGCCTCCGGCAATTGCGGCAGCGGGTTCTCGTGTTTTACGATCTTCAACCTCTCAAACGCAGCGAGGTGGCCCAATACATTCAGCACCGCCTGTCTCTCGCTGGAGGAAACGGGCGCCCCACTTTCAGTCGCTGGGCGGTGGGCAAAATCTATCGCCACAGCCGCGGTATTCCCCGCATCGTCAACAGCCTTTGCGATAAGGCTCTCCTCTCCGCCTACGTGGGCTCGCGCGACTGCGTGACCTGGTGGGATGTACGCCGCGCCATCAAAGAAGGGGCTATTTAGCTGCCTCCGTCCTCCATCCACCCCTTCCCTAAGTCATCATGAGCCTGATCAACGAAGCCCTGAAACGCGCACAAAGCCAGAAAGGCAGCCCCCCAGCAGCGGGCGAGACCCCACCGACGGGCGCTGCGCCCGTTCAACCGGCCGCTCGGGTCGGCACCCCGGTGCCCGGTGTCCTCACACTGGTTTTCCTGGCAGCGGCCATCCTCGCTGTCTTCACCCTGGGCGCGGGGCTCATTATTTGGGGGCTGCGCAGCGACGGGGGAACCGTCTCCGAACCCGTTCGCATCGCCGCTGAGAATCCGCCCGCACCAAGCGCCACCCCTCCTCCGCCTGCCGCGCCCACGCCCGCCCGGGCAGAGGATGCGGCGGTTGTCAGCGAACCCACTCCCCCTCCCCCGACCCCGGCAGCCGGGCAAGCCCCCCCGCCGGACACTCCCCCGGCCGCCACGCCCGCACCTGCGCCCGCACCTGCGCCCGCCGCCACGCCGGGACCCGCACCCGCAAACAGCCGACCGACCGAAGCCGCCCCTCCGGCCGGCGGATCTGTTGAAGCGACACCGGCTCCGGCTCAGAATGCACCCGCCGCACCCGCCGTTTCGCCCGCAGCTTCCGCACCCGCACCCGCACCCTCCGTTTCGCCAGCCCCAACCGCTTCCCCCCCAGCCGCTTCCCCCGCTCCGGCCGCCGCTCCCCCTGAAACCGTACGCGTCCCGGAGCCCAACCGCACGGCCCCTCCCATTATTACATCCGCGCCCCCGTCTCCCCCTCAACCGGACCCGGCCATTTTGAATTTTCTCTCGGGCATCGAAATCCGGGGCATCATGGCTGGCCTCCAAAGGGTGCTCATCTTCAATCCTGCCGAAAACCGCAGCAGCGCTTTCGAGACAGGCGATGTCTTCAGCCGCGAGCCCCTCCTCACCATTAAGGAAATTCGTCAACGGTCCATCATCTTTGAAGACGAAAGGGGGCTGCAGTATGAAAAACGATTCTGACCCCTCGAAACCCAAACTGAAACTCAGCCTGCCCAAGAAACCGGGCGATGATGCTCCCGAACCAAGCGCTGAAAAAGAAGGTCCCAAAGCTCCCCGCAGTCAGGCGGACCCCGCTTCCCGGAAGCTCAACACAGGCCGAAAAACGAAGAAAGCGGACCCGGATTTTGTGGAACCGGTTGAAATCGAACCAGGGGAGGAAGTGTTTTGGGAAGTCTTTGAAATGGACAATCTGGGGTTCGGCGAAGAAGGAACGAACTCACCGGACGAGAAGGAAGGAAGCCAGCCCCCTCCTGCGGAAAGTAAATCCGGTTCGACCAACCCCGACCCATCGAAACCCTCCATTCCGCTTTCGAAGTTGCGGCCAAGTGACCCGAATCAGGCCGCTCACAGCCCCAATAGTGAGCCAAAGACAAAAGACATCGACGAATCTTTCTTCGATGACGAAGAGAACGAAGAAACGCCCCCCGTGTTGCTCTTTGGCGGGTCCATGCTTATCGGGGACTCGGAGGATCAAATCGCGCAAGGTCCAGGTCGTTTGACGCCGGAAGAGGAACGTCCCCCGAAGCTCCCTCCCCCGTTGAATGCGCCCCTCGCCCCGATCAACCCGGACCTCTTATACGGGCAATCCGCGAAGGATCGCGATCCGCAGGACCCGGAGGAGCAGGACGAGTTTGATTTTCTCGCCTCCACTGAATTTGACGAAGTCCGGCCATCGAAGGAGAGGGCAGACGAAGAGTCACGGGAAACGTCCCCCGCCACGGAAAACACCCGCCTCATGGGCAGACGTTTCTGGGTGGGGCTTGGGCTGATCGCAGCGATCGCGGGGGCCACCGCCTTTACACTCAGCATCAAGCGTGAGAGCCGCCCCGTGGATTCTCCCCCGTCAACGCGAATTGTTTCGGGCAGCGCGCCGGTCAGCCCTGCCCCCCGTCTTCAGGATGCCGGAAGCGCCGACTCCAGCGCCCCCCAACCGCTGCCCGAGCCCTCGGCGGCGCTGCACTCGCCCGAATCGGCTGCCGCGATTCAGTCACTGGTGGACGGTTTCATCATTTCCGTGGCCCATCCAGAAGCTAACCGCCCGCGCATTATCATAAACGAGGTCACCGTCCCCGTGGGGGCTCTGCTCGATCCCGCCACCGCCCTCCGGCTTGTTCAAATCCAAAACGACCCGCGCACCCTTGTCTTTGAAGACGGCGCGGGCCGGACGTTTACCCGCAACTTTTGAACCATCCCCCTGGGCAAACGATTCCCCCTCCCTACTTGATTTCACGGTAAGCCGCTTTAGGCTCCCCCTCATGCAGCCGTCATCCATCGCGCCTTCGAATCCCCCTGCGCTCGCCGAGGGGATCGGTGAGATTGTGCGCCCCCTCGCCGCTCATTTTGCCGCGCTCGATGATTTCCTCGAAGACCAGGTGGCTGCCTTCGAGCCCGAAGTTCAGCCACTCGTGCGGTATACTTTCCAACACAGCGGCAAAAAGATCCGCCCCATCCTTGTTTTCTTTGCCGGATGGTCCGAAACGGAAGCCCAATCGCCTTCTGCCGATCTGGTCTGCGGGGCCGCCATCGTGGAACTTGTTCACCTCGCCACACTGGTGCACGACGATATCCTCGACGGAGCCGCCGTTCGCCACCGCATGGCCACCGCCGCCGAAAAATACGGCTCACCCAGTGCCGTTTTGCTCGGCGACGCCCTCTTCGCCCATGCCTTGCGCCTGGCAGCCGGATTTCCAAATGTGGAGGTGTGCCGCGCTGTTGCCACCGCCACCCGCCAAGTCTGTTCGGGGGAAATTGTACAGACCCTCTCCAAACGCGAACTGCGGGTGGACTTCGCCCACTACTACCGCGTAATCGACCTCAAAACCGCCGAGCTGTTCGCCGTGTCGGCTCATCTGGGCGCGTTCCTCGGGCGAAGTTCCGCCGAATTTGATATGGCCGCGACCACCTTTGCCCGCAAACTGGGCATCGCCTATCAAATCTACGACGACCTCACCGATGTCGTCGGGCAAGAGTCGAAAACCGGAAAGACGCTCGGCACAGATCTCGCGGGAGGGAAACCCACCCTGCCGCTCCTCCTCCTCCTTCGCGCTCTGCCCGGAAAGAGCGCCGACGAACTCCAAGCGAGACTCCTGCAGGGCCATACCCGCCCCGGCGACCTTGAGGACTTGTTTCGCCAGCACCGCATTATCGAACAGGTGCGCGACCAGTTTGAGACAATTTTGCAGGAAGGTGAGGCGGCACTCGCCGCGTTTGCCGATAATCCGGCCGTTCCCCGCCTGCTCGAACTCAGCTCCTTCATTCGCCAAGCCATGCGCCGCCAAGGCTGACTCCAGGATCAAACCGGGGAATTTCATGTGCGCACGCGAATAGACCCAAAGGCGTTCCCGCCCGCTTCCCCTCTTCGCCAAAGCCCGTTGTCAGGGAATTGACAAAAGCCCCGGACTGAAACAACTTCCTAACAGTTATCTTGAAATGCCTGTTTTGACCCCCGCCATAAACCAAAAATCCCCTGCCGCCCTCGCGCGGGCTCATGATTGAAGTTCGCGAAAAACCAAAAATGGTCGAGCGCGCCTTCCTCGTTGGCGTGCGTATGGTGGAAGAGTCCGCCGAATTTATCGACTCCCTTCTCGACGAGTTGGCGGAACTGGTGGGCACCCTGAGAATCGGCTGCGTCGGTCGAACAGTGGCCAAAATCCGGGAGTCCCGACCGCGCTTTCTCCTGGGCTCCGGCAAGGTCGAGGAGATCCTCCAGGAAGCGCGCGATCTGCGGGCCGATTGCCTGGTCTTCGACGCTGAACTCACACCCGCCCAGCAACGCAACTGGGAAAAGGCCACCGGCCTCTGCGTTATCGACCGCCAGGAAATCATCCTCGATATTTTCAGCGAGCGCGCGCAGACGCGGGAGGCGGTTTTGCAAGTCGCCCTCGCCCGCGCAGAGCACTCCCTCCCCCGCCTCAAGAACGCCTGGACGCACCTCAGCCGCCAGCGCGGGGGGGGCGTCGCCCAACGCGGTGAGGGTGAAGCTCAGATCGAGCTCGACTCCCGCATGGTGCGCCAACGCATCAGCCGCCTGAAGCGCGAACTCGAGGCGGTTGTCCGCCATCGCCACACGCAGCGCAAGTTGCGCGAACGCGTGCCCCTGCCCACCGCCGCCATTGTCGGCTACACAAACGCGGGCAAGTCCACCCTGCTCAACGCCCTCACCGGTGCCCATGTGCTCGCGGAAGACAAACTCTTCGCTACCCTCGACCCCACCACCCGTCAGCTTCCCCTCGAAGGAGGTCGCAAAATTCTCCTCACAGATACCGTTGGCTTCGTCCAGCGCCTCCCCCACCAACTGGTGGACGCCTTTAAAGCGACCTTGGAAGAAGCTGTGGTCGCCGATTACCTCATCCACGTGCTCGACGCCTCGCACCCGGAGGTGACGCGTCATGCCGAGACCACCCTCAGTGTCCTCAAGGAACTCGGTGCCGCCGACAAGCACATCATCACTGTCTATAACAAAGTGGATCAAATACCCCTTGAAGACCGGCCCCTGCGTGCAGGCAAGGGCGGGTCTGCCCAGGAGGGCTTTGGCACCAATGGTCGTCCGGATGTCTTCTATGTGAGCGCGCGCTCGGGACAGGGGCTCGGGTGCCTCGCTTCTCGCTTGGACGACCTTATCCGCGGCTCGGTCGAGGTAGCGGAGTTTTTCATCCCGCACGACCGCTACGAAATCGTCGCCCGCCTCCACGCCGCAGGTGCCGTGCGACATGAGAAAGCCAAATCAAAAGGCGTGCACATCGTCGGTAGCGTGCCCGAGCGGATGCGCGAAACCCTCGAACCCTACCGAGTTACCGGTTAAGCCCCGCGGCTGGTGCAGCCCTTCTCCTCAGCGGTCAAAGCTTCGTTTTTCGAAGCGATCGAGGACCGCGTCCATATCCGGCACAAGCGCATGCAGCCGGGCCGTCGCTAAATCCAGCCAAGCGAAATTGGTGTGTTCGCGCCGATTGAGTCGGGGCGATGGACGACCCGTTATCTGCGCCGCATACAGGTGGTAGACAAAATCCAACTCCGGATGGCGCACATAAAGCGTCTCGCAAAATGGGATACCCTCCACATCCCAAGCCCAACCGGTTTCCTCATGCAACTCTCGACCAAGGGCGGTTTTCCGCGCCTCGCCGGGCTCGACTTTTCCCGTCGGACAGCCCCAAAAGCCGCCGTAAAGACGCTCAGGAGCCCGGTGGAGGAACAACCACGCCCCGTCACTCTCTACCATGCACGAGACCACTTCAAAGGCTGGCGAGAAATCGACTGGGCACTCCGTGAAAACCATCGTTGAACTAAGCCGCAGCGCGGCAGGAGTTTAGTTGGTTGAGGGGAAACACCGGACGAGTTGATGGGCGAAGATATTGGGAAGATGCGGGCCGGGCGGCCAAAAGGCCTCGCAAACCCTGAATTCTCAGCAATTTCATCCGCCGCCCCCGCCAGAGGGCAAGCCCAATCCAACCACAATGCCACCCGAGGGGATCAACAGGGATGAACAGGACAATCCTCATCAGATCAAAGTTCCCGGGGCGGATCCCGTCCGGATCAACTCGATTGATGAGCGCGGGGTAAATCGACGGTTTCCCGAAAATGTGGGCTGCCTTCACTTTCGTTTCATGGCGGTCGCGACCCTCGGGAGGTCCGTCCCCTCGCACTCAACAATCGCTTTGGGCTTCCTTCCCTTCCGAAAGCCCAGCCAACCATCAGCCGCGCAGAAACTTTCCACCCACGCAACCGACCCCACCACCCAGCCCTCGCTGAAAGCGCGGATTTTCGAGAGAAGTCGGGATACTTCGGGCACTGCGGCCGATTTCCTATCTTCACCCTCCGCTTCTCCGGAACGCCAATGGTCGTCTGCCCGGCGAGGCCGCATTCCCGGACCCATCCGGCTGCACAACCGTGCCCGGTAGCGCTTGTGCCATTGGGTCGTCCAGGTCGGCTTGCCCTCGATCCGGGCGATCCCCCGCCGCGCCGCCGAGCCACCCTTGCACGCCTCCCCGAAACCACTGAATCCATAGTCGCCCGCGTCCTCCACCAGCCCTGCCCGCACCGGGTTCAAATCGATATACGCCGCCACCATCCTTTGCGCCGCCGTAT
>JAFIGE010000152.1 GCA_020831585.1 Opitutales bacterium
CGTCTGGAGCGATTGCGGAAGGCGCTTGGCGAGCAGGTGGAGCCACCGAAGCAGGCCACAGCAAGTGATCTTGAGGAGGTCTTTGCGGGGTGGGGGGTGGGCAGGGATTGAAACCGTGAAAACACGCGGCAGTGATGCCTGTGTGCCGCGACCTCACCGAGGTGATTCTAACCTTTTCCGGATACATCCGCGCTTTGGATGGCTCTCCTCCTTCACACCCCGAAGGACGAGAGAGGAGGAGAATGCCCATTGACACCTTACGAAATATTATTTTTTGTAAGGCGATGATCGTCAAGATGACCAGCAAACGGCAAGTGACCTTTCCCCGGCAGGTCGTGGAGAAGCTGCATCTCAAAGAGGGGGATCGCTTGCAAATCTCGGAAACGCCGAATGGCATACTCCTCCGACCGCACCGGTTGGACTTCGAAAAGCTTGCTCCGCTGCGGACGTTGATCCGCCCTGAACTGCCAGCGCCCGACCTTGACGAAGTTCGCCATGCCTCCGCCCTCAAACCAAGTCTACGGGATTGATACCTCTGTCTTTCTCAGGCTGCTCACGGGCCATCCGGAGAAAGAGTTCGAGGCAGCCTCAAGGGCCTTGGAAACCCTCTTCGAGCGGCAACCGACTGCCGAGTTGGTTGTTTCCAACCAGGTTATCGGCGAATCCTATATCACGCTTCAGCACCACTATAAATTGTCCAAGAGCCATGCCCGCGATGGTATTCGCCAATTCCTTGAGGATGGGCCTGTTTCGCCCCTGAACGGGGCGGCGGTTCTCGATTTGCTCAGCCAGAAAGGAGGAGCCGGATTGATGGATCGTTTAATCGTCCAGGATTACCAAGCAAAGGGATTCCCGGTCCTCACCAATGATCTGAAAATGAGCAAACTCCCCGGTGCGTTGAAGCTGGCCCAAGCGCTCCCGGATGCGGTCCTACCTGTGCGCGATTTACCCGAGTCGGTTCTTCGGGAGTGGATCGACGAGGATGAGACCGATGGTGAGGCCATCCGCAAACGGCGGTAGCCTCCGTGAAGGACCCTGAGGATCTGCTGCAAACCGACTTGGGTGCGGAACGCGGATAAGGAACCAACTGGAAAGCATCCACAGTCTTTACAGGGGGCGGGATTTGTGGCACCTTTACTCCAATCGAAAATTTGCCATGGTAGGATTGAATCTGCAAGAAATGACCCGTGAGGAGAAGATAGCTGCGATGGAAGCGTTGTGGGCCGACCTTTCCCGAACTCCCGAACTCGTGGAATCCCCCCACTGGCACGAGGAAGCATTAGCGCAAGCGGAAGCTTCCTTGAAGGAAGGCACCGCGCAGTTCCGCCCCCTGTCCGAGGTTAAAAAACGGATCAGCGAAGCGATCTCCTAAAATGGAAATCGAGCTTCACCGGCTCGCCGAGGAGGATCTGCTGGCGGGCTTTCATTTCTACGAGCGGCAATCCGCTCGATTGGGGCACTATTTTCTGGATAGTCTCTACGCAGATTTGGAGTCTCTTGCCATACATGCAGGAGTTCATCGGAAGGTCTTTGGCTGTTTTCGGCTTCTGGCAAAAACCTTTCCCTATGCGGTTTACTACCGAATCGAATCGGATCGTGTGATCGTCTTCCGGGTCCTCGATTGCCGGGTTGATCCGGAGAGACATAAGTCTGGATTGGGAAGATAGGACTTTCTGCCCGTTGACACGCCTCCGTCATGAATGGCTGAAGCGCGTGTCAGTGTATTGGTGGACATCCGGTCCCGCTTGGCGGAACTTGACCGGGCCACGGCGGGTTTCCAGACGCTTGTGCGCCGGGTCCTCGCTGCGACTGCCGCCTACGTCAGCCTACGCAGCGTTGTCCGGGGCTCGCGCGACATCCTGAGCTTCGGGGCCGACCTCGACCACGTGTCCGCACGCTCCGGAATCGCCGTGAGCGAACTCTCCGTTCTGCGGCAGGCGTTTCAGGATAACGGTGTCGAGCCCCAGCGCGCGGGCAAGGCGATCAACGACATGCAGCGCCGCATCGCCGACGCATCGCGTGGCATCGGCACCGGACGCCAGGCCCTGCGCGACCTCAACATCGAGGTGGGCGAACTCTCCGCCATGGCTCCGGCGGATCAGTTCCGCTTCCTGTCCGAACGCATCGCGGGGATCGAAAACCCCGCCCAACGCTCCAACGCCGCCATTCAGCTCTTCGGGCAGAGCGGTGCCGAACTCCTGCCTCTCTTCGCTTCCGGTGGCGCACTCGACGACGCCCGCGAATCCCTCGGTCGGCTCCCCGAAGTCATGGAGCGCAACGCCGCCCAGTTCGAGCGCATCGACACCCTCCTCGGACGCCTTCCCAACAAATCGCGCCAACTCTTCGCCGGTCTGGGCGACCAACTCGCCAGTTACCTGACCGAACCGCTTGAAGCTCTCGACCGGATCGACCTCACGGCCACCGGCCAGCGCATCGGGGCTTTCATCGCGGCGGGACTGGAGGCCTTTCGCGACGGCACCTTCGCCCAGTTTATCGGCCTCGCCATCGAGGCAGGCTTTGAACAGGGAACCGCAGCGGCCCGCCGTCACATCGACAACGCCCTCGGATGGCTCGGTGCGGAGGGCGGTGGCTGGAAGGTCGTTCTGAACGGCGTTATGACCTTTGGCACCCGGACGGCCACAACGCTCATCGATGCCTTCACCACGCCGATCACCTACCTTTCGACCGGCTTCCGCCTTCTCGGGGAGGTTTCGCGCGTGACTTTCCAAACAGCGGCCAACCATACGGCCCGTGCCTTCGGTGCCGTTCTCAACGCCATCACGCGCGGATTCGAAGCCCTCCTGAATGGTGTCACCGAACGGGTCAATCGCCTCACCGCCGCGCTGCCCTTCACCTCGGGGACGAACATCCGCGCGGTGACGTTCGGAACCGTCGAATGGGGAACCGGCGACGTGCGCCCGATGCGCGGTTTTGCCGACCTTCTCGCCGAGCAGCGTGAGGGGCTGGAATTCGTCGGGGGTTACGTCAAAAACACCCTGAACGCGAACCTCGAACAGAGCCGGGACATTCTCGGCCTGGGTGCCGACGAGACCGAGCGCACCCTCAGCGCCAGCGAACGCCTCAACGAACTTATTCGCGAACGCATTGCCCTGCGCGAAGGAGAAGCTGCCCCTGCGCGTCAAGCCGGTGCGATTCCCGCCACTCCCGGACCGGAGACTTTTGCCGACCGCAGCCGCGAGCGCTTTGATGATTACCTCGCTGGGGAAGGCGATTTTGGAGTCGATGTCTGGACCGCTGCCAAGGCCGCGATGATGGACTACGTCACCACGGCGGGCACCGTCGCCCAGCAAGTTCATACCTCCCTTGGCCAGATCGCAAACAGCCTCACATCCGGTATCAGCCAATCGATTACAGGTTTGATCAATCAGACAATGTCGTGGGGAGAGGCTCTGCGCAATATCGGTGTGACCGTGGCCAACTCTGTCGTCACCGCCTTCAGTGACATGGTCGCGCAGTTTATCGTCAAGCGCACCATGCTCTTCCTCTTCAACCGGCAGATGGACGCCGCTGATGTTACCGCCAACGTCACGAAGAATGCCGCCATCGTGACGAGTGAGGCGACCGCCGCCACCGCCACAGCCGCCGCGTGGACACCCGCTGCTCTGGTAAAATCCATCGCCACCTTCGGTGTCGCCGCCATCATTGGTCTCGCCCTTCTGGCGGCCGCACTCGCTTCCTTCGATACCGGTGGCTACACCGGAACGGGCGGTCGCTCGGAACCGGCGGGGATTGTTCACCGGGGCGAGTTTGTCTTCCCTGCCGATGTCGTGGCCAAACGCGGTCCGGGATACTTCTACGGCCTTATGGACCGGCTACGCTTCGACAGTCCAGAGGCCAGCCTCACCGGCTATCTCGCGGGGGGATTTGTCGGGGCCGAACCACCCGCTGCCTCCGGACTTCGATCTTCGGGCGACGGAGACGAAACCTCTTCCCGTCCCATCCGCATCGTGGTGGTTGACAACCGCAAGGAGGGCGAACGCCTCCGCGCCGATCCGGACTTCGAGAACTACGTCGTCGATGTCCTGCGGCGCAACCGGGGGGAGGTGCTGTGAGATCCGGCGAAAACCGTCTTGTTCATCGGTTCTGCCAATAACCCGGTTTCCGCTTCAAGTGCATAACGGCAACGATGAAGATCGTGCCGCCATGAATCTGGTAAATAATCCCGTGTGGAAAGCGCGAAAGGAGATGTCGCCTGAAATCGCCCCGAATGATTCGGGAAGCATTGGGGAAGTTTCTGATTTCCGAAACGCCATCCTGCAGCGTTGCAAGGAATGCCCTTCCCAGGCCCTCAACTTCGCCTTCGTAGTAGGCGGCGGCCTCCCTTACTTCCTCAAGTGCGGCTGAGGAAAAGACTATTTCCATCCGAGATCACTTTGGACACGGTTGAAGAAATCCGTCTCGGTCATCCCCCGATCCTGTCCACGGTTATAAGCGTTGAGCCGTTCCTCGGCAACAGCGAGCCAAGCCTCGTCCACATCGGTGAGTTCCTTACCGTGAACGCTTTCAAAAAGTCTCCGGGCCAACTGCTCCCGGTCCAACGCCGAAAGCTGCTGAGCCGATTTTTCAATCTCGCTGAGTGCGCTGTTCATGAGACGAAAATGATGGTTTCTGCCCGTCGGTCAATACGGCGACGATGTCTTCAGGCTCCAAGAACGGATAATCCTGAAGGATCTCTTCATGGGTTGCCCCAGCGGCGATCAAGGAAAGCACGTCACTCACGCGCAGCCGGTATCCGCGAATGCAGGGACGGCCACCACACTTCCCCGGCTCAACCGTAATGCGTTCCAGCAATTCCATACCAAACGATCTCTCCAGATTCCGCTATTGGCAAGCGGAAGGATGCGTGCTCTGGCGCGCGCGGCCCTCAGACATTTGAGCGTTTGAGGTACTCCCGATGGAGCGACATCGGAGAATCCCTTCATCCCATCCGCATCCTCGTGGTTGACAACGGCAAGGAGGGCAAAACCCCCGCCCAGCCGTCACCATGCAACCCGAAAACGAACACGATCAGGAACCCCTCTCCATCCGCAACGTTGTTGCCATCGCCCTTATCCTTCTCGCCCTCGTGCTCTTCGCCTTGGGTGGACCGGGTTGTGCGACGAAGGCTGAACCTCCCACGCCACCGGTCGACTCGCCCGAGGTCCGTGCCATCAAGCGCGAATACATGGAGATGCGCTCGATGCTCTGGACGGACGAATGCGCCGAATACTACGCCGCGCATTACGCCGACCGCTGAGACCGCTCCGAGATGATCCACACCCAGACGGTCACCCTTGCGGGGCGGGAAACGCTCCTCCTTATTGTGGCACCGGACTGGAAAACGCCGGTGCGCCAGCGGGTGTCCGTGGAAGCGGAGGTGCAGGAGAGCGTCACCGGCATTCAGGAGCGCCGTTCCGCCCATGAGGCACCGCGTCTCACGCTGGCCTACAACGCCCTTTTGCGGGAGACCGATCTCCAGACCCTTCGCGTTGTTCTCGCGACCCTGGAGGACCGGCCTGTGGCAATTCCCTTCTGGCCGGATGTCCTGCGCACCGGCGCGAACAGCGACTCCACCGACTGGGCGAAGCGGGTGCTCGCGGGTCAGATCAACGTAGGCTGGAACGGCAACTTTCAGAACGTCGTTGTCACCACCGGCGGAAGTAATCCCGAACGCGAATGGCGGGGAGCGCTCCTTGTCGGGCGGTTGAACCGGCCCGTCTTGCGGGGCGCGACGGATGGCCTCGCCGAGGTGGATCTCTCCTTCACCGAAGACTCGCCCTGGGAATGCCGCGCCGAACCCGCCGCCTCCGCGCCCGCCGCATGGCCGGAGGACTGGAAGCTCAACTGGCGCTCACCGCCCGAGCAATCCATCCGCAGCCTGCGGGAACATGACACCCTTGGCCGGGGGCGGCAGACCTCCCCGGAAGGCGACGACCTCCGCCTCTGGCGACAGTCGGCCACGCTCTCCCTCCAACCCTCATCGCTCGCCCCCTTCTTTGCCTTCTATGTCGCCCGCCGGGGTGGGGTCGAAGCCTTCGTCCTGCCGTCCGCGCTCCAGCCCGGAGCCAACGCGCCGGGAGGCCCGCACACCTTCGACGCCGCAAACGGACGTATCCGCTTCGCCGAAAGCGACCTTCGCCTGAACTGGATCACTCCGGATCTAGCCGATGTGCGTATGGTGGTCGAGCAACAGACCGAGTTGGAGCCCGGAGCAGCCACACAGGAGCCGCCCGCCTTCGCCTTCCTCTATCGCTTCGAATACGAGGGCGAACATCTGCACCTGACCGACCGGGAAGCTCCCATCGCTGCCATGGGCGAAACGTGGCAACCCGCCCGCATCGAGCACGACCGTATCCGCCAGAGCCTGAAGCCCCAGAACGAGGAATGCGAAATCACCGCCCACCTGGCCGACGTGCCCCTCGTGGAACC
Organism: Opitutales bacterium; assembly: GCA_020831585.1. Lineage (GTDB taxonomy): Bacteria > Verrucomicrobiota > Verrucomicrobiia > Opitutales > Oceanipulchritudinaceae > JAFIGE01. The sequence goes on from JAFIGE010000152.1 coordinate 6,430, forward strand.
CTTCGCGCGGATGGAGTTGGAGACCCCGGCAAAAGTCGAGATTCTCGAAATGACTCTTCCGGCGGGCACCCCGCAGACGCTCTTCACCGGCACGATCCGCCATGCCCGCGTGAAGGGCGCGAAGGCCCGCCTGAAGGCCGCCGCCTTCGGGGGCGCGCTCGCCCGTAAGGTTCCCCGGTTCCAGTGGTCGGTCACCTGCAACCACACGCTTTTCTCGCATGGTTGCACGCGCCGCCGTCCCGGCCCGATGAACCCAATCAACTGGCGGGTCTCCGGTGCTTTCGACCACCAATGGGGGGACTTTCCGCGCGTGGTCCTCGCCGCGCCGCAGTATCCCGCCGGGGGACCGCGGCCGGACCACTACTACGCCGGGGGCTGGCTGGAGACGGGCGAAGGCACCACCCGCCAAGTGCGCGAAATCCTCGACAGCTTTCACATTGCCGCCGAGGGGCGGTTGCACCTCATTCTTTCCCGCCCGCTGCGCACCGACCAGATGACGGCGAACCAGACCATTCACGCATGGCCGGGGTGCGACGGGGAATATCGCACGTGCCAGGAGAAGTTCTCCAACCGCGAAAACTTCGGTGGCTTTCCCTTCCTGCCCACCTACATCGAGCAGGCTCCCCAATCCCTCCCGAAAGGCGGCAAATGAGCGACTTCTTCGACAGTCCCGAAGCCTGCCTGAAACTGCGCCGGAGCCTCGAAAGTTGGCGGGGCGTGCCCTTCCTCCAATACGGGGCAAGCCGGGAAACAGGGGTGGACTGCGTGCGCTTCATCCGCGAAGTCTTCCGCGACTGCGGTGTGGATGTGGGGGCTGCCTCCGAGATGCCCCGCTACAGCCTCGCGTGGGGCGTGCACAGCGAACACAGCCAGCTCATCGGGTGGCTTCTTCGCAACAAAGACGCCCGCGAGCGCCTTCGCCGCGTTGACAGAGACGATCCGTGGAAAGCGGGCGATCTCCTCGCCATCCGTCGCGGCCAGTGTGCCCACCACGCAGGGGTGGTCGATCCCGGCCTCGCCGCCGTCTGGCACGTGGACTACCCGGCGGGCGTGGTCGAACGCTCCCGCGAAATCCTTCTGCGCGACTGCCGCATCGCCACCGTTTTCCGCCTCCGCGCCCTATGAGTTTCCTCGCCCCCAAGCCCGACCTGCCCCAGCAGAGCGACCCGGCCCGCCAGAGCTACGACGCCAGCGGTCCCGTGCCCGTGGGCTTTGGTCGGTTCCGCGCGGGGCTCAAAATCTTTGAGGAACCGTTCAATCACTTCACCACCGACCACGGTTCCCGCCGTCCCGACCGGCATAACTACACCCTCATCTGCGGAGGCATCCATGGTCCCGTGCAGCGGCTCTACCGGCTCTGGGTGAACAACAAGCCGCATTGGGGCTTCTTTACCGACCGCGCCCCCGGTGAGTTCTTCCGCGACATCGTCATCCCGTGGGACCGTGGGGCCAACGGCAACTTGCACTTCCGCATCTATTGGGGCGACCCCAACCAGCCGGTCGATCCGCTCCTCAACGGCCAATCGCGCACCCTCCCGGACAGCCGCCGCGTCATCCAGCCACCGCGCAACCCGGACGGCAGCGCGCGCCTCCATCCGCCCTACGCGGGCCTCTTCTACATCATCGTCTACTGGATGCCGTTCGACTTCCCGAACGACGCCTTCGGGCAGACTTCGCTTCCGCCCATCGAAGCGGAAGTTCTCGTGCGCCCTCCCGACGATCCGCCGGTTGATCCGTGGTTTCTCAGCCACCACGGGGTTAACCCGCTCGCCGCCGCGCGCCAACTCCTGACCGACCCGATCTATGGGGCCGATCTTCCCGCCTCCCTCGTGCCCGCTTCCACCTGGAACGCGGCCGCCTTGCGCCTGCGCGACGAGGGCTTTCACCACCAGTCCGGCGGTGCGGTCAACCTCAGTCCGGTCTGGGGAGCCAACCGCGACCTCGCGGCCACGCTCGCCGACCTCTTCGGCTACTACGACGGCTTCCTGCGCCTGCGCGGGGGTGCCCTCGAACCGGACTGGTTCCCGAACAACTCCGCTGCCGATCCCGGTGAAGTCACCACGCTCAGCCGCCATGACTGCATCGAGGAGGCCGACATCGACCCGGAAGGCTGGGAAGACACCCTTTCCGAAATCACCGTGACCTACCGCAACGCGGGCGACGTGGAAGGACTGGGCGAGGAGTCCCTCACGGAACGGTCCACCTACAACCGCCGCGTGACCGACCGGGGCGCTCGCAAGAACACCGACGCGCCTTTCCTCATTCGCCCGTGGGCCGCCCGCCGCCTTGCCCAGCGCGAACTCCAGCGGCAGGGGCAACCCGGCTTCCGCGCCCGCCTCAGGGTCCTGCGCGGACGGGCGAAGAATCCCGATGGCTCGCTCCTGCTCCCGGGTGACCTCTGCAAGCTCAACTATGAGCCCTACGCCCTCGATCTGCTCTGCCGGGTGGTCGAGCGCGAGGACCGGGGCGGCGAGGTCTCGCTTGCTCTGGAGAACGAACGCGGACGCTTCCCCGAGGATTACTCGCCGGTGCCCGATGAACGTCTGCGCCCGCGCGTGGAACCTCCCGGTCTGATCACCGACTGGCGCGTGATCGAACTGCCCGATGCGCTGGCCGGTCGCACGTGGCCCCCCGTCGCCGCCGTGGTGGCGGTGCGCCCCAACGCCAGCGTCATCGCCGCGCAGTGTTTCATTGCGCGGCTGAATGCCTTCGGCGGGGGCGCGGAAGCGGAGGTCGAGAGCATCGGAGCCTTTGCCCAGCGGGCCGCAATGGCGGTCTCGATGGAGGATGACGATACCGAGATCGATTTCCTCACCGAGGGCGTGGCCGAACTCGTCTTCGACCGCTCCTTCACCCAGGCCGAGCAGGCGCAAGGACACATCCTCGCCCTCGTCGGCGACGAACTCATGAGCCTCGGCGAACTGGAAGACGCACCCGCGCCCGACCGCCGCGTCTACAACGTGAGCCGGGGTGCATTCGGAACCATCGCGACCACGCATCCGGGGAGCGAACCTGTTTACCTCTTCCGCCGGGAATCGCTCGCGCGCATGACAATCGATCATGAGCTTCTGCGCTGGCAGCATCCCTACGATCCGGCCAACGCCACCCTCTGGGTGCGCCTCCTCGCCGCCAACGGTTGGGAGGTGGGTGCGCCAAACAACCCCTTCTCGATTGTTCTGCGCGAGCGCCTGCCATCGGAACTTCCCCGGCCACCCTTCACCCTCTTTGTCTGGACCCGTGCGGCGACCCAACCGCCCACACCCGAGGGCGGCACCTACGAGTCCCCCGAGCCAACGACCACAGGATGGAGCCTGATCCATCCGGAGGGCGAGGATCCGCTCTGGTTCTCCCAGCGCACCTACCTTGGCGACTCCGCACCCGGCGCATGGAGCACGCCCGTGCGCGTCGAAGGCCGGGACGGAGAGGACGGCGCTCCGGGGCAAGACGGTCAGGACGGTGCGCCCGGACAGGACGGGCAGGATGGAGCACCGGGACAGGACGGCAAAGACGGTGAAGACGGGGCAGCGGGGCAGGATGGTGCATCGACGCTGATGGCGTTTGGCCGGTTTCTCAATCAACCGGCGACCCCGACGCAAACCGTCGCTCCGCCCAGTTCCTCGTGGTCCCTCGACTCCGAGAACGCTCCCGGCAACGCCATCTATCCGCTCTGGGTAACGGTCGGCACGCGCCCGGTCGGGTCGGCTCTCTGGACCTGGCAGAAACCCTTCCGTTTCACGCCCCTCGATGGCGAGGACGGCGCCCCCGGTCAAACTGGCCTAAGTGTCGCCCATCTGACGATCTACCGCCGCGCCGCGTCGGCACCGAACACGCCGATTGGCGGCACCTACAACTTCGACACGAAAACGCTCTCGGGCTTTACGGCCGGATGGAGCACAACCATCCCCGATGGCGACAACCCGCTCTGGGCATCCAATGCGACTGCCGCCGTCCCCGGTCCGTCGGGCGTTTCCGGCACGCTATCGTGGAGCACGCCGCGTCAGATCAGTCGCAACGGCGAACCGGCACTTTCGACTGTCCAGTTGTTTGTCTACAAACGCTCCACAAATCCCACGTTGGCCGAGTTCCCCTCAGGCGGGAGCTACAACTTCGGGACGAAGACCTTCACCACACCGACCTCGCCCTTGGGATGGAGCGCGACCATTCCCGACGATGCCGCTCTTGGCTTCGTCTTCGTCTCCACCGCGCTGGCCGCCGCCATCGGCAACAACGGCACCGATTCCGCTCTCACCTGGACGCAGTCCCGCCGCCTAACCGACGACATGCTCCTCGCGGACGGCTCGGTCGATGCCTCGAAAATCGCGCCCAATGCGGTCACAACGGCCAAGATTGCGGCCAATGCCGTGACGGCCGTAAAGATCGCTGCCGGCGCCATCGAGACCGATAAACTGGCCGCAAACGCCGTCACCGCCGCCAAGATCGCGGCAAACGCCATCACCGCTGAGAAGATCAATGTCGCCACCCTCGCGGCCATCCAGACGAACACGGGCAACCTCGTGGTCGATGGGGAGGTCCGCAGCGGCAGCTACACGGCGGGATCGGTCGGGTGGAAGATCAAGAGCGACGGCAGCGCCGAGTTCAACGAACTGACCCTCCGCAAGGGCATCATCACCCCCGACGACATTCTCCTGCACGATCCCTCGATTCTCCTCTACAACCCGAACTTCACCGTTCCCCATGGGACCTTGCCCAATCTCGCGGCGGGCTGGGGGCGGTGGTATTACGACATTTCCGGCAGCGCCGAATGGATCGAGCGCGGTAACTTTGGGCCGAACTACCGTACGGATGCCAATTCACCCGGCATGCCCGGGATCGGGATGCGCTTCCGCTCTTTCTGGAGTGATAACCGTTGGGCTTTCATCCGTTCGGCCAACGCTCTGAAAATCCCCGTGCTGGCGGGCGAGCGCTTCATGGCCCGAGCCCTTTGCAAGAATCCCGGACTTCGCATACTCATCGTCTTCTACGGAGCCGATGGCGTTTGGATCGGCAACGCCCAGATCCCCGGCCAAATCGACACCCTTCTATCGCCTATGTATGACCGGCAGGAGTGGGGGTATCTGGAGTTCGCCTTCCGCGTGCCCGAGAACGTGCGATTTCTAACCTACGAGCTGCACCGTGGCCGCAACGAGGACAACGGCTACGCCGAGGGCGCGCCCAACGAATCCGGGGCCTCCACCAACCTCAACTACGCCTGCTTGTGCGGCGGGTGCCTCCTTCACCGCATGCCCGGCTTCATTCATCCCGAAGCTCTTCCACGCCCGGAGATGCCGACACTCTCGCAGACCTTCAGCGGCTCCATCACCGTCGCCCGCCCGTCCATCCCCAGCGGGATGACCCTGCGCCACACAACCGACGGGTCCGAGGTTACGGAAATGTCGCCCGTGTGGTTCAATGGTAGCCTGACCTTTTCCGTCGATACGACCCTGCGGGTGCGCTTCTTCGACGCAGCGGGCTTCTTCGGTCCGGAGGCGAGCGCGAACTACACGCGCGTGGCCGAGCCCCCGCCCGCGCCGCTGGCCCGTCCGGTGGGTTCGTTCTCCGAAACAAACCTTTCCCTCACCATCAACAGCATCTCGCGCCCAAGCGGAGGGGGAACCACGACCCATGTTTCCGTCAACGGGGGCACCGCCATCACCTCGACAGCCTCCC
>JAFIGE010000153.1 GCA_020831585.1 Opitutales bacterium
GACTCATGCGAAGTAAGCTGCATTACTTCGCTTTATTTTTCAAGTAAATACTAGTAGTATCATGATGAAAAAAGTTACCCTTCTTTGCGGCCTGGCCATCGCTGGTGCCGGTCTTTCCGCCCAGACTCTCTTCTTTGAATCTTTCGACAACACCGTTGACCAGCAGTCCATAACAGTCCTGGACAATTGGAACTGGGCGGCAAGTGACGGCGGGGTGTCCAACACGTCGAACCGTCAGTTTGGTCGCCTTTCGGCTGCGGCCGGTGTCGGCGGAGATGCCGGCTTCGCTTACGTTTACCAAAACGCGGGGTCTACCTTCGCCAGTGTTGTCTGGTATGACGGGGCCAGTTTTGCTCAAAATGCGGTAACGGGTCTGAGCGCCTTTGTGGGCAACAGCAATGCCACCAATCAAGTGCGCTTCCTCATTCAAATTGATAACAGCAACTGGTATGTCTCCACGGCAGCTGGCCAGACAAGTGTGGGTGCGGCGGGCAATTTCTCCTCGGGCGCGGTTGAGTTTGCCGTTCCCTTCTCGACCGCCGGTGCCAACTGGGTCGCTTTGAGTTTCGACGGTCAGCTTGGAGCGGCGAGCACGGGCTTTCCCATTCTACAGGGCGACATCTCCGGGTCGGCACTGAGCGATCCTCTGCCCTCCGGCAACATCACGGCCGTCGGTGCCTACCTGCTCAATGCAAACAACACCTCCAGCCGCTTCGACAACTTTACCGTCATTCCGGAGCCTTCGGTCTACGCCGCGTTAATCGGGCTCGTCACCTTGGCTTGGGTGGTCTTTGTGCGCCGCCGTCTCGTTGCCTGATTCCAATTGATTTCTTTCCGAAGGCCGCCCTGCATCCAGCAAGGCGGCCTTTCTTTTTTTTGCATTCTGCGGTAGCGAGGGTGGAGGGGCGTCCGCTTATGTCAGACTTTTCGCAGAACCGGTTTGCAAAGATAATTCAAGGGGGATTTCCTCAAGCATTTCGGGAGTAACCCCAAAAACCAACTCAGATTACGAATTACGATGTCACACGATACACGCCTTGAATCCGTTAATCAGGATGAACCGCACAAGTCCGCCAATGGCAGCGGCCAATGCCCTTTCATGAGCGGTGCCCTCAACCGCAGCGCCGGAAGTGGCTTTTCCAACCGCGATTGGTGGCCCAAGCAACTGCGCCTCAACATCCTTCGGCAGCACTCCAACCTCTCCAACCCCCTCGGGGAGGACTTTGATTATGCCGAGGCTTTCAAATCCCTCGATCTGGCGGCGGTGAAGAAGGACCTCACGGCCCTCATGACGGATTCCCAGGACTGGTGGCCCGCCGACTATGGCCACTATGGGCCGCTTTTTATCCGCATGGCCTGGCACAGCGCCGGCACCTATCGCACGGCTGACGGGCGGGGTGGGGGAGGCACCGGCACGCAGCGTTTCGCGCCCCTCAACAGCTGGCCCGACAACGCCAACCTCGACAAGGCCCGCCTCCTCCTCTGGCCCATCAAGCAAAAGTATGGCGACAAGCTTTCCTGGGCCGACCTCATGATCCTCGCGGGCAATGTCGCCCTCGAATCCATGGGCTTCAAGACCTTCGGCTTCGCCGGGGGCCGTGCGGATGTGTGGGAGCCGGAGGAAGATATTTACTGGGGGCCGGAGGCTGAATGGCTGGGCGACAAACGCTACTCCGGCGACCGCGATCTCCAAAACCCCCTCGCCGCCGTGCAGATGGGCCTGATCTACGTGAACCCCGAGGGCCCGAACGGCAACCCCGATCCCCTCGCCGCCGCCAAGGACATTCGCGAGACCTTCGCCCGCATGGCTATGAACGACGAGGAAACCGTCGCCCTCATCGCCGGGGGACATACCTTCGGCAAGGTCCACGGTGCCGCCGACCCCGGCAAATACGTTGGCCCGGAGCCCGCCGGTGCCGCCATCGAGGAGCAGGGCCTTGGCTGGCGCAACAGCTTCGGCACCGGCCATGGCGAGCACACCATCACGAGCGGTCTCGAAGGCGCCTGGACGACCACGCCCACCCGCTGGAGCAACAACTACTTTGAAAACCTCTTCAACTACGAGTGGGAGCTCACGAAGAGCCCCGCCGGAGCCTACCAGTGGAAGCCCAAGGGCGACTCCGGGGCGGGCTCCGTGCCCGATGCGCACAACCCCGACAAGCGCCATGCCCCCATGATGCTCACCACCGACCTCTCCCTGAAGGTCGATCCGGCCTACGCAAAGATCTCCCGGCGCTTTTACGAGAACCCCGATCAATTTGCCGATGCCTTTGCCCGCGCCTGGTTTAAACTCACCCACCGCGACATGGGTCCGCGCGCCCGCTACCTTGGTCCGGAAGTTCCAGGGGAGGTCCTCGTCTGGCAGGATCCTGTGCCGGATGTCGACCACGCTTTGATCGAGTCCGCCGAAATCGCCGACCTCAAGAAAGCCATTTTGGCCACCGGTCTCACGGTTTCCCAGCTCGTCTCCACCGCCTGGGCCTCCGCTTCCACCTTCCGCGGTTCCGACATGCGCGGTGGGGCCAACGGTGCCCGCCTCCGCCTGGCTCCCCAGCGGTATTGGGAGGTCAACCACCCGGCGGAACTCCCCAAAGTCCTCGATGCCCTCGAAGGCGTGCGAAAGCAGTTTAACGACGGACGGGGCGACGGAAAGAAAGTCTCCCTCGCCGACCTCATCGTCCTCGGCGGTTGTGCCGCCATTGAGGAAGCGGCGCGCCGCGCGGGCGAAGCCATCTCGGTTCCCTTTACCCCGGGGCGCACCGACGCTTCGCAGGAGCAAACCGATGTCGAATCCTTCGCTTTCCTCGAGCCCGAGGCCGACGGCTTCCGCAACTACGCCAAACGCCGCTACACTGTTTCCGCCGAGGAGATGCTCCTCGACCGCGCCCAGTTGCTCACCCTGACCGCCCCGGAAATGACCGTCCTTGTCGGCGGCATGCGCGTCCTTGGGGCCAATCACAATGGCGCGGCCCACGGTGTTTTTACCGATCGTCCCGAGACCCTCACCAACGACTTCTTCGTCAACCTCCTTGACTTCAACGTCACCTGGAAAGCCACCTCCGAACTGAGCACCGACTTCGAAGGCCGCGACCGCAAGACCGGCGAAGTCAAATGGACCGGCACCCGCGTCGACCTGATCTTCGGCTCCAACTCCGAGCTGCGCGCCCTTGCTGAAGTCTACGCCTGCGCCGACGGGCAAGAGCGGTTCCTCCGCGACTTCGTCGCCGCCTGGCACAAAGTCATGGAGCTGGACCGCTTCGATCTGAAGTAAGCCTTTACCGCAGCCAGGCCGGGCGGATTTCTCCAGGAACCCCGCCGAACTGTGCGCCGCAGAGCAGGGGGCCAGGATGGCCACCCTGCCACGATGATCGGCCCGCGGGGCCAAGAGAGGAAGCACCGTCGAACGGAAAAACGGTAGCGCTTTCGGTTCGTCGACGTAGCGCGACCCCATGTTGGGGTCAGCGCGTGAGGCGCGGGGCGCTCCGCCGCCGGGCGGATTTCTCCAGGAACCCCGCCGAACTGTGCGCCGCAGAGCCCGGGGCCAGGATGGCCACCCTGCCACGATGGCCGGCCTGCGGGGCCAAGAGAGGAAGCACCGTCGAGCGAAAAACGGTAGCGCTTTCGGTTCGTCGACGTAGCGCGACCCCATGTTGGGGTCAGCGCGTGAGGCGCGGGGCGCTCCGCCGCCGGGCGGATTTAACGCGGTAAAATCACTTGCATCCGGAGCATTCGCCGCTGCGGCAGGGGAATGTAGTCCGGCAGATTCATCGCTGGACCGCTACGGAGAGACGTTCGCGCATGTTGCGCAGGTTGTGCGACGAGGTTGGCGAGAATCGGGCCGCTTCACTTCCCGCGTGTCCTCAAACGAATTTTGAAACAGAGCTTGACTCGAAGCGTTGATAATCAAACCCCTTATTTTGATGAATCAAAAAAGAGGATTTGAATTTACTCTTCGCCTTGCGGCGGGGGGCGTGCTGTTGTCGTCTGCCGTCTGGGCGGACCCGGTCGTGGAGCTGGATGAGTTCCGCGTAACGGCTTCGCTGATGGCGCGCACGGCGGAGGATTTCGCGCAGCCGGTGGAGGTGTTGACGGGGGCCGCGTTGGGTCAACGCCTCACGGCTTCCATTGGGGAGACCCTCGCCGGGCTGCCAGGCGTGGCGAGCACACAGTATTTTCCCGGTGCGAGTCGACCAGTCATCCGTGGTTACTCCAACGACCGTATCCGGGTGCTTTCCAATGGCCTCGACGTGATCGACGCCTCTGTGGGCAGCCACGACCATGCCGTGGCGATTGAGCCTTACCGCGTCGAGCGCATTGAGATCGTCCGCGGACCCGCCACCCTCGCTTTTGGCGGCAATACGGTGGGGGGCATGGTCAACGTGGTCGACAACCGCATCCCCGGTCGCGAGACGACCCCGGAGCAGGGTGTCTTTTCGACTTCGTTGGATTCGGCCACCGCAGGTTTTTCCGCAAGCGGCAGCGCCTTGGTTCCGGTAGGTGAGTGGGGGGTGCGTGCGGGCGGCCTGATTCGCCGTCATGGCGATCTGCGCATTCCCGGTCGGGCCGCGCTCGATCCGGAGCTGGCGGCGGATCAGCCGGAGGGGCGGCTCGAAAACAGCTTCGTGCGCACGGACGAAGCATCCCTTGGCATCGGCCGGGCCTGGGAAGGCCGCCATACCGGCATGGCCGTGATGTATTTCGCCACCCGCTACGGACTCGGACGGGAGGTCGAGGAGGAAGTCGTCGGCATCGGTGAGGACGGCCAATTGATCATCGAGCGCGAGCTGGACGATGCCGTGCGCATTGATCTGGAACAGTGGCGGTGGGATGGCCGCTGGGGAGCGGATGGCCTCGGTCGTTGGGCCGAGTCGCTTGAAGTGAAGCTCGGTCTGGCCGATTACTGGCACGCAGAGCTGGAAGACGGCGAGATCGGCACGGAGTTCCGCAACCGTGGCTTCGAAGGGCGCGTGGAAGCCACCCACGATCTCCTGGATGACGTCTCCGGTGTGCTCGGTTTGCAAGTGGGACAAAGTCGATTTGAAGCAACCGGCGATGAAGCCTTTTTGCGCCCCACCCGCACCGATTCACTCGGGCTCTTTCTCTTTGAAGAGTGGAAATCGGGCCGACACACCCTTCAGGCCGGTCTCCGCTGGGACCACCGCCGCATTCGTCCGCAACTCTATGAGCGCGATGAAATCACCGGCCTCACCACGCCGCCCCCCACTTACCGGGGCGACGCTTTCAGTGGCGCGCTCGGCTGGATCTTCCGCCCGGATGAGCACCTGCGCTTCAATCTCAACCTCGGCCACACCGAGCGCCTCCCCGGTGCCCAGGAACTCTATGCCGACGGTCCCCACATTGGCACCTTTGCCTACGAGGTGAGCGACCACCTGGTGCAGCCCTTCGCCATCGAGCGGGCCCACACCGTCGACGCAGGCTTCCTCGCCCGTTTCGAGCGGCTCACCTTGGGTGTCGACCTCTTCGTCCACCAGTTTCGCAACTTCATTTCCCTCCGCCGCACCGGTGAACTCGCCTTTGAAAATGAGGACGACAGCTTCACCCTCATCGACCGCGCGGATATCAACGAAGCTTTTCTCGCCGCGCGCGAGGCCGCCGGAGAAGACACCGAGTTTCTCCAGGTGACGCGCTACCAGTCCACCCGCGCCCGTTTTTACGGGGGTGAGGTGCAGGCCACGCTGGACCTCTTTACCGTTGGCGATTGGGAATCGGCCCTCACCCTGCGCGCCGACCGCGTCCTCGCCACGGACCGCGTGACGGGCGATTCCCTCCCGCGCATCACGCCCACCCGCGTCACGGCCCGCTGGGATCTGCGCTCGGGTCCGTGGACCGGCGGCATCGAAGCCCAGCGGCATTTCGCCCGCAACCGCCTCGCCCCCTTTGAAACCCCCACTCGCGCCTACACCCTCGTCACCCTCGATGCCACCTATACCCTTGTCGACGCTGACCGCGCATGGCGCATCTTCGGACGGGTCGGCAACCTTCTCGACCGCGAGGCCCGCAACGCCACCTCCTTCGTCAAAGACCTCGCCCCCCTCGGCGGCCGCGCCCTCCGCTTGGGCGTCGATCTGGTCTTCTGATGCCGCCCCCGATCAAAATCGCCATCGAAATCGCCATCGAAATCGCCATCGAAATCAAAATCGCCATCGAAATCGCCCCGCGTCGCCTCCGCGCTTGACAGCCGTGCTCATCGCGGCGACTTTTAGCCTTTCGTTCTTTACAGAGCCTCGGCTCTGACAAGATCGGGCTCCGGGGGTGTTCTGGAATTCGACCTTGGATCAGACCGCGGCGTTGCAAGCAGGAGATGGTGGTTGGCTCCTTAACAATTCCACCAAGCCAATAACTGGCGAACAAGAATACGCACTCGCAGCTTAATTTGGCTGTGACGGTGAAGCCCTGACACCCGCTGGGGGCGGAACCGACGACTAGCGGGCATAGCAGCCGCCGGGCCACCGGGCGTCTGCCGTATTCCACAGGCGGCTGGCAAGAGGGCGGTGTGTTTGTCCACCAACCCTCAAGCGAGACCCCAATCGACAAAACAAGCTTGTAGACGCGCCACGTGACCATCCTCGGGACGCGGGTTCAAATCCCGCCACCTCCACCAACCTTCGCTAAAGCGACAGCGCCGGCGAAGGTTGCCACGCCAAAGTCCGCAGGACGGCGGCGGGCCGCGCCTCAGCTCCCCTCCCGCTTCAGCTTCGGCTTGGCATGCCAGCTTCCTACCTTCTCCTACGTTTACATCCTCCGCAGTCGCGCCGACTCCGGCGCGCATTATACGGGTGCCACCACAGATCTCAGTGCGCGCCTCGCCAAGCCCAACGAAGGCGGTGTGCCCCACACGGCCAAATCCCGCCCCTGGTTCATCGAAACCGCCATCAGCTTCCGCGACCCCGCGAAGGCCCGTGCCTTTGAGCAATACCTGAAATCCGGCTCCGGGCGCGCCTTTGCCAAACGCCATTTTTAGCCGCCCGGCATTACCTGGATCTGAAATCCGTCGAGGAGGCGGACCGGTTCTGGCGGATCGTGCCAACGGGGATGACGCTGTCGGAGGCGATGGAGAAGAAGGATGGGCGGTATGTGGGAAGGGTGGAAAACCTAAATCTTAAACCCTAAATCCTAAAACAATGGCTCGGGCTTGGGCACTGGATTTTTTACCACAGAGGGCACTGAGAACACAGAGGCTTGGGCTCGGAGGGGACCATGGATGGCATGGATTTTATGGATGGGAGGGGCAGGCTTTGGGTTTGGTTTTGGGGCTTGGGCGCAGCTTGCGACCGAGCGGAGGCGACGGAAGACGATCTTTGGGTTGGGTGGGATTGGAAAGGGGGGGATGGAGGGGTGGAGTTTTGGAGTATTTGGGTTTGGCTCTGGGGTTTTCTCTCACCAAGGCACAAAGCTCACGGAGGCTGGGGCTCGGGGCATGGCTCTGGGAAGGGGAACCGCAGGCGAGGAGGGTCGCGGCGAGGGGATGCAGGGCTTCGTCATCCTCCCCGTCCACACCCAGATGGCCGCCGCCATCAGCGGATTCTACTTCGGGGGAGGGTTGGCGAAGTGAGGGCATTGCCGTCACGACCCGCGATCCGCAGAGCCGTTGAGAGTATCGCGCCGATTACCGGCGAACCGCCTGGAGCAAGGAGGCACTTTGCCAAAAATCTCCCAAACCTCTCCGTTTTCTCTTGCCCTTAACTGTGCGGGTCGATTTTTTGCCGAGGCAACGCTTACTTTCGATGCTTGTGCCCAGTCCATTTTGCGCGTTTTGCGCGGAGCCCGCTTGCGTGCCCGTCCATAAAATTAACGGTTTTTTCGCCGCCGTGCGTAAGATTCCGCGCTCGGGTGGCAATACCTATGGAGGAAAGCCCCCCCGCATCCATCTTTCTCCGTTTTCACCACGTAAACCCATCCAGCCATGCACTTGACTGTTTTTCGCTCGTCCGCCGCCCTCCGTGCGTCGGGCCTTTCTTTTGTTGTTCGCCGCTTTCTTGGCTCCCGGAAGCCCCGCGCTTTAGCCGCCGGATCGCCGCAGTGCTTGCGGGCGTCGCGGGTTGCCGCATCCCCGGCTAAAGCGCGGGGCTCCATTGCACGCGGATCCCGGGCGTGCTTCATCGCTCTCGCGCTCTGCTTTATCTTCACTCCCCTCGCCGCGCAGCAGCCGACGGTTTCGAATGTGCAGGCACAGCAGTTGGACACCTTATTCAACTTTGTCCAGATTACCTACGATCTCGAAATCAGCGGCGGAGAGACCGCGACGGTGACGATCAGGGCATCGCGTGACAACGGCGCTACCTATGAAGTTATTCCTGCGGAGCATTTGACGGGAGCATTCGGTCCCGGTGAGGCGCCCGGCACGGGCAAGACGGTTGTTTGGGAAGCCGGGGCAATGGGGTGGCCGGTGGCGTTCTATACTCAGGCGAGGGTCGATGTGACGGCGATTACAACTGGCCTTGCCGAGGTAGGCGGATTTTCTTTCATTCCAGAAGGTTCTTTCTTGCGGGGCGATCACGGGAATACGGCTTCCCTGGACAACAGCCGTCCGGTGCATGAAGTCTATGTTTCCGGATTTCACATGGCCCAAACGCCGGTGACGTATGGAGAGTGGAAAGAAGTTCACGACTGGGCCGTGGCCAACGGCTACACAATACCTCAGGGTTGGCGTGGATCCAGCGCTAGTTTCAGCGAGCTTCCCGATACTCCCGAAAACAACAGGCATCCGGTCACACGAATAAGCTGGTTTGGGGCTGTGGTTTGGTGCAACGCGAAAACCGAAATGGAAAATGCTCTCACCGGCAGCAACCTGAGGCCGGTCTATTACATTGACGAGGCGTTAACCGAAGTTTTCCGCGTGCATTGGTACGATAGTTTCACTAGAAGTCGGGCGATCTTTATGGATCGCTCCGCCGATGGATATCGATTGCCGACCGAGGCCGAGTGGGAAAAGGCAGCGCGTGGCGGTCTCACCGGCAAACGTTGGCCGTGGGGAAACGGAGATATCGATGAAACGCGGGCAAATTATAGGGGTGCCTCCGGTGCGCAGGGGACCACCCCTGTGGGCGATTACCCCGCCAACGGCTTCAATCTCTTCGATTTAGCGGGTCAGGTTACGGAGCATACGTGGGATTACTATCGCTCATTTTGGTACTCCGAACCGGGCGCGACCCAAGCGAACACAGCGGGACCGCCACCGCCACCCAATCGCGCTGGTTCATCGCGTGTTAGTCGCGGCGGCAGCTGGAGGCTGGGCCCCGAGCATGCCTATGTCGCTCGCCGAGGTTTTATCAGTCCCGTTTTCCGAAATCCGGATGTTGGATTTCGCATTGCTTATGGGGCTCTAACCCCCACCCGCGTCATCCGCCTCACCGGCGACCTCGCCTTTGGCGAGGTGACCATCGGTGAGAGCGCCACGCGCACGCTGACGATCCACAACGACGGCAACAGCGATTTGACGGTGAGCGGGATCAGCTACCCGAGCAGCCGTTTCAGCGGGAGTTTCAGCGGTACTGTCGGAGCGGGAGCCAGCCGGGAAGTGACGGTGACCTTCGCGCCGCAGTCTTGGCACGAGGGCGCCTACAGCGGCACGCTGACGGTGAACGCGGATGCAACCGGCGGCACGGCCACGCATCCGCTCAGCGGCACCGGCGTGGCCCAGCCGCAAGTGGCGATGCCGGTGATCACGCCCAACGGGGGCACCCACCTGGGCAGCGTCACGGTGAGCCTGTCGACGGCCACATCGGGCGCGACAATCCGCTACACGACCAACGGCTCGAATGTCACGTCGGGATCGCCCGTCTACACCGCACCCTTCACGCTGAGTTCCAGCGCGACGGTGCGCGCGCGGGCCTTCCGCAGCGGATACGTGGAGAGCGAGCAGGCCAGCGCGAGTTTCACAGTGCAATCTTTGACCCGCATCATCCGCCTGACCGGGGACCTCGCCTTTGGCGATGTGACGGTGGGGCAGAGCGCGCCGCGCACACTCACGATCCACAACGACGGCAACAGCGAATTGACGGTGAGCGGCATCAGCTACCCGGACGGATTCAGCGGCGCATCAAGCGTCCCATCGATCGCGGCGGGCGGGAGCCGCGATGTGACGGTGACCTTCGCGCCGGAGGCGGCGCAGACCTACGGGGGCAACATCGTGGTGTCCTCGGACCGCACCAGCGGCGCGAACACGCGCGCGGCCAGCGGGACGGGGACGCCGGCGGTGTCCCTCTCCGCCGCGCTGGGGCAACCGGCGTGGACCGTGCAAACGGGTGGAAATGCCGGGTGGACCGTTGCCGATGTGGGCGTTCGCAGCGGGACCGTCGGGCACAATCAAAGCAGC
This sequence comes from Opitutales bacterium, assembly GCA_020831585.1. GTDB lineage: Bacteria > Verrucomicrobiota > Verrucomicrobiia > Opitutales > Oceanipulchritudinaceae > JAFIGE01. The sequence goes on from JAFIGE010000153.1 coordinate 10,337, forward strand.
TGGTTGGAAACGGTGTTAACGGGACCCGGGGAACTGACGTTTCGATGGAAGGTGTCATCCGAGGCGAATTACGATTTTCTCGAATTCCGCGTAAACGGTCAGTTGATTGAACGGATTTCCGGCGAGGTGGATTGGCGAACGGTGAGCCACACGCTCCCGGCCGGCGCCAGCACATTGCGCTGGGTTTACGTCAAAGATGGCAGCGTTTCGGTGGGATCGGACGCCGGGTGGCTCGCGGAGGTGCAGTTCCAACCAGGAGCCACCCCCACCCGCGTCATCCGCCTCACCGGCGACCTCGCCTTCGGCGATGTGACCGTGGGCCAGAGCGCGCCGCGCACACTCACGATCCACAACGACGGGAACAGCGAATTGTCCGTGAGCGGGATCACCTACCCGGACGGATTCAGCGGCGCATCAAGCGTCCCATCGATCGCGGCGGGCGGGAGCCGCGATGTGACGGTGACCTTCGCGCCGGAGGCGGAGCGGACCTACGGGGGCAACATCGTGGTGTCGTCGGACCGCACCGGCGGCACGAACACCCGCGCGGCCAGCGGTCGGGGTGTGGCGGGGAGCGGCCCCGCGCCCGCCGGCTTCTCCCACATCCCCGCCGGCACCTACGCCCGGGGCGACCACAAGAACGAATCCGAATCGTGGATGGCTTGGGCGCGCCCGGTGCACAATGTGCCTGTCTCGGCCTTTCACATGGCGCGGACGCCCGTGACCTACGCGGAGTGGAGGGAAGTTTATGATTGGGCCGTGGCCAACGGCTACACCTTCGACAACCCCGGCCAGCGGGGTTCCAATTCCAGCGGAAACGCGCTGCCCGACACCCCCGAAAACAACGAGCACCCGGTGACGAATGTGAGCTGGTATGACGTGGTGAAGTGGAGCAACGCGAAGAGCGAACGGGAGGGGCTTACCCCCGTTTACCACACGAATGACGCGCGCACGGCGGTCTACCGTCAGGGGCGTCACGATGTGACGGCCGCTCAAGTGGACTGGAGCGCGAACGGCTACCGCTTGCCGACGGAGGCGGAGTGGGAGAAGGCGGCGCGCGGGGGCCTTGTGGGCAAGCGCTGGCCGTGGGGGGATGCGGAGATCGACGGGACGCGGGCGAACTACGGTCGGAATGTTGATTCCACCACGCCTGTGGGAAGTTACCCGGCCAACGGGTATGGACTGTATGACATGGCGGGGAACGTGTGGGAGTGGAACTGGGACTGGTTTTCGAACACATGGTATAGCCAGCCGGGTGCCACGGAAGCGGACACGCGTGGGCCGGTGTCCGGTTCCGGCCGTGTCAACCGCGGCGGCTCGTGGCTCAACAGCCCCGGGTACTGCCGGGTGGCCAACCGCCTCGAGCACAGGCCGGGCCTCCAGTGGGGCAGCCGCGGCTTCCGCCTCGCCAGGACCCAATAGGGGTGCTCCTCAAATGAAAAAGAAAGACGAAGAAAAATGGATGCGCGGCAGCGCTTTGTTGGGTGTTCTCGGGCAGGGCCGGGACCCAGCCCGGTGCGGGCGCCCCCGCGCCCCGGACCGCGCCCGCCCCGGCACCCCCCGCCAGTACGGCCAAGCCAAAAACGCCAC
>JAFIGE010000154.1 GCA_020831585.1 Opitutales bacterium
CGCGGGTGCCTTTCCGTCTCGGTCCGGCGATGAATCTGCCGGACTACTTTGCCTTGAGCAGGATACGGGCTGCCGTGTAGTCGACCTGCCTTCAGCGGGGTGAAGAGACAGAAGCCCGGCTCCTTACGAAGCCGGGCTCTTGGGTTGGAAAAATTTGGCCTAAACTGTTGATCAGCTTTTGAGAATTTCGTTCAAGGCGGCGATGAAGGCTTTCATCTCATCCATGTTGCCGAGGCTCACGCGCGCCCAATCGGCGAACGAGCCGGGCTCCACACCGCTTTCACGGGAACCGCTGATGAGAATGCCGTGCTGGGCCATGGCATCGCGCAGCGCATCTCCAGAGAGCCCATTGCCCGGACGGAAGAAGACAAAGGCTCCTTGCGGGTCAGCGTATTGGATGCCCATTTTGTCGAACTCCGCCTTCACGTAGTTGCGCACCTCCTGGTAGTGGCGCTTGCTGTACTCCATGAACTGCGTGTCGAGGAGCGCCTCGCGGGCGGCGATGGCCGAAAGGTAAGTCGGCGCACCCATGTGGTAGGGCGAGATCTTTTCGAGAATGGCCGGGTTGGCCACCGCGTAGCCGATACGGAAGCCGGCCATACCGAAGCACTTCGAAAAGGTGCGGGAAATCAGCACGTTCGGGCGCAGGCGCACCAGCGGAGCCATCGTGTTGGTCTCAAAGGGTGTGTCGGAAATTTCCAGATAAGCCTCATCGACAAAGACGAGCACGCGCGGTGGCACCGAGAGAATGAAACGTCGCAAGGCGCGCGGATCGGCGAGGGTGCCGGTCGGGTTGTTTGGATTGCAGATGTAAACGAGGACCGTGTTCTCGTCGATCAGGGCTGCCAGCGCATCGAAGTCGTAGCCCATGTCCGGGCCGAGGGGCGCGTATTTGATCTCACCGCCCTGGAGCTCAAACCGGCGCGTCAGCTGGGTGTAGCCCATGGCCGTCGTCACCGCGTTTTTGCCCGGCTCCGCATAGGCGAGCGCCGTCATCATGAGCACCGGACCCGATCCGGCGGTGGTGAGAATGTGGTTCGCGGGAACGTTCTCGCGCCGCGAGATCTGGTTGATCAGATCCGTGATGTTGTTGCGGTTATAGTAGCTACCCGCGTCGATATTTTCGAGCATAGCCCGCTTCGCCGCCGGTGAGAATCCGAAGGCATTTTCATTGCTGCTTAGGCGGATCGGGCTGTCGGGGTCGGTCGGGGCGGGCTGCACTTGCACAGCGTGCGCAAGCGGCGCAATGGCGGCAAGGCCAAGGATAAGACCGAGGCGGCAGAGGCCGCTACGATGGTGATAAGTTGCGTTTTTCATGGTGGACATCTTTTTAGATTACTGGGTGAACCGGACCATTCCGCGGGTCGGGTCGAATGGTAGAAAGCACCTTTCATTCCATAATTTTTCCGGATAAACGGCATTAGGGCCTTTTCTATGGGCCGATGGCGAGAATCTCCACTTCAATGGCGCGCTGGCCGGGCAGCGCGGTCACGGGAAAGGAGGTGCGGGCGGGCTTGTGCGGATTCACCGGTAGGGCGAAGAAGCGTCCGTAGGCTTGATTCCAATCACCCATCTTTGCGGAGAACGCCTCCCCGACCACGGGGTAGGCGCGCAGGTGCACCGTGGCATCGAAGTCGAGCCCGAGGTCACGCAGGCGCCGAAGCAGCGTGAGGAGGGTGGAGATGGATTCTTCGTGCAGATCATCCGAGGCGGTGCCAATGGCTCCGGAGAACCAAGTGAGGGCTTGGTAGCGGGCCACGGTGCCACTGGAGCTTATGCGGGCTGCTTCAGTGCCGGTCATTTGCAGGCCGGGGTGGGCACGGTCGGTGTCGAAGCGAATAAAGGGGCCGCGTCCATCGGCAGCGGCCGCGTAGATTTCCACTTCCACGAGCCGCCCGGTAGGGGCGAATCCGGGGGCCGACCAGATCGTGAGCGCGGGCCGCAGGCGCGGATGGCGGCCGGGAAAGTGCGCTTCGAAGGTCTCGCCGAAGCCGGCGAAGTCGGTCTCGCCCGTCTCTGGATCGGGCGAGAGGAGCCCGCGCACATAAAAAATGTCCTCCCACTGGAACCCCTCCCGGAGGAGGAGGTCCTCCAGCTTTGCAAAGATGGAGCGGGTCTGCGCGGCCACGCTCCCAAAGCGCGCCACGGAGTTTTCGGGGGCGCGGGGATCAGCCGGGTCGGCCAGGATGCCCGAGGAGAAAAAAAGGGCTGTGCCGGGCAATACGATGGCCGAAGCGGAGGCACCGTGCGCACCTTCGCCGTGAAAGCGCACAAAGGGATTGAGCGAGGGGCGGCCCGGCACACTTCCCTCCGGTTCGGCGTGGAAAGCGGCTACGGCTTCCGCGACCACGCGCGTGTTCGCTCCCGGCAGGGCGACGGCGGCCACTGTGGTGCGGGTCGCGCGCGGGGCCGGTTCAGCGTAAAGGCGCTCCCAGGCGGCATTCCAGGGAGCCATGGAGAAGGGATGGTCCGGGGTGTCGAGGAGACTGCCGCGCACATTGGCGAGGTTGGCCGGGCTGAGGCCGAGCGCGTTGAGTTCACCGGCGAGGCGGCGCAGGGCATCTTCGGCGGAGGTGCCTGGTTGGCCCGATAAAAAAACTTTGGTGGCATATCCGGAGACGGTCGCCGCCGCATCGTAGCTCGCCTCGGGTAGGGCATGGAAGGTGATCGCCGGGGGCGGTGCGGGATCGGCGCTCACGAGTGTGGCGGCAACGAGCACGGCAAAGAGGGCGCACGCGAAAAACCGGGCGCGGGAGGGGAGTGGGTGGATGGACATCTGCCTCCGTTTAGCAAATGCTGTGCGCGGGCGTGCGCCGAAAACGAAATTAACGGAACGCGATTTGCTGATGCCGGGCGATGCGTCGTCGTGATTTTCTTACCAGGGGTTCCCTTTTGGCGGGCATGGGCTTGCTCGGGCTGCGTGCGCAAGCGCTCGCCCGGGCGGACACGGCCGCCGCTGTTTCCAGTGCGGTCGAGTGGCCGGCTGGTCCGGTTTTGCCCGTGCCGCCGCTGGCGCGTGTGAACGCGCGTCCGGACCGCTTTATCCGCATGTCGGTGGGCCTGCGGCCCTTTCGCCCGGCGGGTCCGCGCGTCGAGGCGGAGCGCGTGGGCGAGAAGCTGGTGGTGCACAATTATGGTCACGGGGGCTCGGGGTGGTCCCTCTCCTGGGGCACCGGTGCGGAGGTTGTGGATTTGGCCCTCGGATCGGGTGCACGGGCGGTCGGCGTGATTGGTTGCGGAGCGATCGGGCTGACCACGGCCCTGCTCCTGCAGCGCGCCGGGGCAAAAGTGACCATCTATGCAAAAGATCGTCCACCCCTGGTCACTTCCTCTTACGCCACCGGGGTGTGGTCGCCTGTTTCGCGGTTTTGTCTGAAAAGTTTTGAGACGCCTGCGCTGGGGCGGCGCTGGGCCGACTGGTGCGTGCGCTCACACGGCGACTTCCAAACCTTTCTGGGTTTGCCGGGTGCCCCCGTTCGGTGGGTCGACCGCTATGCCCTTTCCGATGTTCCCTGGGATGAGCAGCGGTTGCTGCGCCAGGCGGAGGCGCGCGAGCGCGGTGAACCGGAGTTTGCCAATATGCGGGACTTCGCACCCAGCCTCACACCGGAGCCGGAAGATCTCGCCGAGGGCGTGCATCCTTTTCCGGCCCCCTTTGTTCGCCGCTCCGCGAACATGGTCTTCAATCTAACCGCCCTGAGCCGCCGCCTCATGGACGATTTTCTTCTTAACGGCGGGCAAATGGAGACACGCACGTTTCACCGCGCGGGCGAGCTGGCCGCTTTGCCGGAAAGCACCCTCGTCAACGCAACCGGTCTTGGGGCACGAGAGCTTTTCGGCGACCGCACCCTCATTCCCGTGCGGGGGCAGTTAGGCGTCCTCATTCCCCAGCCGGAGGTGGATTACGGCCTCAGTGGCGCGGGCTTTTCCATGGTTCCCCGAGAAGACGGGCTCGTCGTGCAGACGTCCGGAGAACGCGACTTTGGCAGCGATGACCTCACGCCCGATCGGGCGGAGTCGGAAGGCGCTCTCCTTGCCCTCGCCCATGTCATGCGGGGTATGCGGGCGTAGTGGGTGGTCGGGGGGCCAGAGGGAAGGGGGCAGGCAGGCGCAGCCGGTCTGCGGCTAACTTTGGTTCTGCAACAGCCAGGCGAGGAGAGGCAGATCGCGCGGATGGGTGAGTTTCGGGTTAGGGTAGGGGGGCTCGATGAGGCTGACGGGATGGCCGGCAGCGTTCGCCACCGCCACATCGTCCGTGTAGGCGGTGCCGCCAGCAGTCTCGTAGGCTGCGCGAATGAGCGGCAGAGGGAAAACCTGCGGGGTTTCCATCGCCCACAGGCGCGCACGGTTGAGATCGCACAGCAGCTGGGCTTGCGGGCGCTCGTCATTGGGTGCCTCCTTGATCGTATCGGCCACGCGATGGGCGAGCGCGGCGGGCGTGCCCCTGATGGCTGTTTCAAAGAGCAGCCGCACACTCTCCGGACGCAGACAAGGGCGGGCACCGTCGTGGATGAACACGAGGCCCTCCCCGGTGAGCACCCGCAAGCCCGCGAGCACCGATGCCCCCCGCGTTTTGCCTCCCCGCACGAAACGCATCGGCAGAGCGAGCCCGGTAAGAGCGTCGGCGAGACTCTCTTTTTGGGCATCATCGCGATAAGTCACGAGCAAGGCATTCACGTACCCGCTCGCGACAAAGGCCTCCGCTGACCAACGGATGACCGGTTTGCCCGCGAGGAGCGCCGTCGTTTTGTCGGGTAGCTCGCCAGCGAGGCGGGTGCCGCTGCCGGCGGCGAGAAGGAGCGCGGTGTGATCAGACACGGTGGGATCTCGTTTTGACTTTCCTGCAGGGAGCGCCGAATGCTCTCTCCATGCAAACCAATCGACCGGAAAGCCTGTGCATCTGTCCCTGTCCGGCCAAGATCAATCTCTTCCTCGCCGTCACCGGGCGTCGGGCGGATGGCTTCCATGATCTGCTTTCGGTCGTCGTGCGCACGGCTTTTGGCGATACGCTGGAACTTGAGCCCCAGGCCGATGCCTCCGTGGGAGACGTCCTCACCTGTACGGGGGCCTGCGAAGGGATACCCACCGATGGCACCAACCTGGTCCTGCGGGCGGCCGCGCTTTTTCGGCGATCCTTTCCCGACACCCCTCCAGTGCACTTTATTCTCCACAAGCGGGTTCCGCATGGAGCCGGTCTCGGTGGGGGGAGCAGCAACGCCGCCGCCGCCTTGCGGCTCCTCGACCAATTCACCGGGGGGGTGCCCCCGCCCCGTCTGCGCGCCCTGGCGGCCGCCCTCGGTTCGGATGTGCCGCTCTTTCTCGCACCGGGACCGGTCATCATGCGCGGTCGCGGGGAACGCCTTGAGCCCCTCCCCGAGAGCGCCGCTGCCGTCCTGCGCGGGCATACGGTCATCCTCTCCGGTCCCCCTGTCGGCATGGAAACCGCTCGCGCCTATGGCCTCCTCGCCGCAAGCGAAGCCTACCTGCCCGGGGACGATGCCGAAGCCCGCCTCGCCCGTTGGTTGGCCGAACCGGCAGCCTGGCCCGCTCTCCTTTACAACAGTTTCGAGGCCGTCGTCGGGAGGCGCCTTCCCACCATCACCGTCGTCCTTCGCGAACTCCGCGCTGCCGGCATCCCTGCGCTCATGACCGGCAGCGGCAGCGTCTGCTGCGCCTTTCCCCCAACCCCCCCGGCCGCCGAACAAGCCAACGCTCTCTTCGAGAACGCCTGGGGTCCCCACCGCTGGACCACCCAAACCACCCTGACATGATTTCCCCGACTTTCTCTTCTTCTTGAAGCATCTACCGTGAAAAATATTATTGTCATTTGCCTTGTTTGGTTCGAGGTTCCGGGCTGTGAAACGTCTGATTTCGAATGAGCGACTGCATATGCATCGCGACGCGGATGGTTTGAGTCACGTGATAAGGAATGGCGGAAGGACGGAAGAGGGTGCGGAGCTTCTGCATTGTCGGCTTTCGATGATTGCATTCTCACGGTGCTTTGGATCGGGGGGGGGAAGGCGGTCAACGGTTGGTTGTAGAATCAACTTCAGGAGAGTTGACCTTCTCCGGTTATGTAACTGGAATCCCTTTTGCTTTTCCCCGAAGCAAAGCCAGTATCCGCGTGTTACCATGTCTCCACCCGCCTCATCAGAAAAAGTTTACCAAGGCATCGCCGCATCCCCCGGCGTCGCCCACGGTCCGGTATTTCTGATGGTAAAGAAGGACTTGGAGGTTTTGCGACGGGATATTCCGCCGGATCGGCGGGAAGAGGAGATTGCCCGGTTTGAGCGGGGTTTGCTGGAGACGCGTCGGCAAATAAGCGATATTCGCGCGGAGATTGAGGAGAAGCTGGGTGAGGATGAGGCCGGTATTTTTGATGCGCATTTGCTCGTTTTGGAGGACCGGGCTCTCATTGAGGATACGATTCGTGAGGTTGCCGAGACGGGTTGCAACATCGAGTTTGCCTTGAAGGAGGTCGCGGATCGCTACATTGAGGCTTTTTCCAAGATCAATGATGCCTATATTCGGGAACGGGTGACGGATATTCGAGATGTCACCCGACGACTTTTAGGGAATCTCCTGGGTTCCATCGAGACGGATATTAATCAGATTCCGGATGGTTGTATTCTTGTCGCTGATGATCTCGCACCCTCGGACACGGCAAAGTTGAGTGGTAAGCGTATTTTGGCGCTGGCCACGGATTTGGGTAGTCGCACGAGTCACCTTGTGATCATGGCGAGGACGCTGAACATCCCTTGCGTGGTGGGGCTCCACGATTTTTCGCGCCAGGTGGAGAGCACGGTGCCTGTGCTCGTCGATGGCTTCACGGGCACCGTGCTGCTTCATCCGTCTGAGCGCAGTCTCTTCCGTTATGGACGGATCAAGATCGAGCGGGCCGCCATCGAGAAGCGGTTTCAGGCGGTCAAACGTGAGGCCACCACGACGAAGGACGGCGTTCCGCTGACCATTCGCCTGAATGTGGAAGGGGATGAGTCAGGGCGCATTTTGAGCGATAGCGGTGCGGAGGGCGTCGGGCTTTTCCGCACGGAGTGGCTGTTTCTTAAGTCCAGGGTCTTTCCGACCGAGGAAGAGCAGTTTCAGGCCTACAGGCGTATCGTTGAGGGTGCGGCTCCCTTTTCGGTGACTATTCGCACCCTGGATCTGGGGGGTGACAAAATTCCGCATCACAGTCTTTTTGGAGTGACGGAGGAAAATCCGTTTATGGGGATTCGGGCGATTCGCTTTTGCCTCCAGCACACGGATATTTTTAAAACGCAACTTCGGGCAATTTTGCGGGCGAGTGCTTTTGGCAAGGTCCAGATCATGTATCCGATGATCTCCAGTTGCGAGGAGCTCATTGCCGCCAACGCGGTATTGGAAGAGTGCAAGGCGGAGCTCAGGAAACGAAAGCTTGATTTCGATGCAAATGTCCGCCGGGGCAGCATGATCGAGATCCCGAGCGCTGCGGTCATCACCGATTTGCTCGCCGAGCACTGCGATTTTTTCAGTGTGGGCACGAATGACCTCGTGCAGTACATGCTTGCGGTGGACCGTGTGAACGATCGTGTAGCCCATTTGTATGAGCCTCACAGTCCGGCCGTCATGCGCGCGTTAAAATTTATTTTCGACGCCAGCCGCCGGGAGGGCCTTCCGGTGGGGGTTTGCGGAGAAATCGCGGGCGACCCTCTTTTCGCCAGTTTGCTTTTTGGAATGGGGGCGACCGAACTGAGTTTGGGGTGGGGGTCCATCCCTGAGGTCAAATACCTTCTGCGGCAGATGAAAATGGAGGATGCCCAAGACTTGGCCGGCGAAGTGCTGAAGTCCCGTACGGCTGCCGAGATCAAGTCCAAGCTGGTGGCTTTCTATACGCGCACCATCGGCATCCGCTTTCCGAAGCTGGTTACGGGTGAAGCGAACGGTGAAGCCTGAACGATCGGGCTATTCGTCGTAGGGAACCGCTGTCAGCTCGATGGTGTGGCCGTTGTCGGTCGTAAGGGTTAGCTGATCGTCTTCTATTTTCCAAGTGATGTCTCCGCGCAGCATTTGCATGAAGGCAATTTCGAAGGCCATTGCTTCGGGAGGGCCGGCCATCTTCGTGCCGGCGAGGTTACCCAGGCGAATCCGGTCGCCGAGTTCACTGTAGCTGCCTGACAAGCGGTTCACTCCCGAGAATCCGCTTAAACGCGTGCCCTCGGTGTCGAATCGAAGATAGGGGCGGCGCATGGTTTCGGGGAGACTCACGCCCTCAACCGAGTGTATCTGCCATTGAGTTCCGGCGAGGCGGGTTCCCGCCTCAGCGGATGCGGAAATTTCCGTTGGCGGTGCCATCCCGTCGGCCGGATCGGGGGCGCGTTCATTGCAACCGGTCATCAGAAGAGTTCCGGAGAGGAAAGCGGAAAGGAGGGCGAGCGTGCGTTTTTTCATCGGGGTTTTTGAATAGGGGGAGGGGAGGCAGGTTCAAATATTTTCCGCGGAGGTCGGGTGCGGAATCTCTTGAGAGTTTGGTATCGGTCGTGAATGGAGTTGCCTTAGGGCGCGGAGTAACCCTAGCTTTTCTTCATGATAAAGTCCATTTTCCGTGGTTTTTCCGTGGTTGCGGCTGTGGTCGTGGCCTGTGTCATGAGCGGGTGTGCAACCGGGCCGGCGTGGATTCCCGACTCCTTTCTGAATAACATGGCCGCGCAGCAGTTTGCGCAGATGCAGCAGGAAATGCCGGTTTCCCGTAATCCCGAAAGCTTGGGCATGGTTGAGCGTATTGCCAACCGCATGGCGGATGTGGTCGATGAGGATATGCCCGGCGCGGTGTGGGAGTATGTTGTCTTCGATAGCCCGCAAATCAATGCGTTTGCCATGCCGGGGGGGCGTATCGGGATCTTTCAGGGATTGATTGACATCGTGGAGAGTGAGGACGAGCTGGCGATTGTTATCGGGCATGAATTGGCGCACGTCATGCAGCGGCACAGCAATCAACGTCTGACAGCGCAGCTCATAGCCTTGGGCGGAACTGCTCTGGTGGGTTACGCGGCGAGTCGCCAGGAGTCGATTGATCCACAGCTTGCGATGGCTGCGTTTGGGCTCGGTACGCAGGTCGGCATTCTATTGCCTTTCAGCCGGGCTCATGAATACGAGGCGGACCAGATCGGCCTGTTCCTTGCCGCTCGGGCAGGATATGATCCGCGAGCGGCGATTCCGCTCTGGCAACGGATGGAGGGAATGGCCGGGCAAGGCTCCCCGCCGGAGTATTTATCCACGCATCCGAGCTTCGGTAACCGAATTCAGCGTCTGGAAGCGCTTATGCCGAAGGCTTTGGAACTGCGGGAGGAGGCCGAGGCACGGCGCTTCCTGCGCGAACGCGGTCAACTTTGAGCGGCGGCTCGCCATTGACTCAGCGGAAAATCCAGTAAGGCAGGACGAAAAAGAAGAAAATCGTCCCCCCGATAGCGAGGGCTCCAAGAATTGTGCAACCGAAGCGGGCTGACCGCAGCGTTTCAGCCCGGTCTCCGGTATTCTCGAAGTCCTTCGGGGAGATAGGAGCGAAAGCTTCTTGTCCGGCCGCGACTTGGGGCGATGAGGATGGGGGCCTTGGATACTCAGCTTCTTCAGACGGTTGAAGTTCCCGTTCGGCCCGGTGCGGAGATTTGTTTTCCGGTAAGCTGGGGCCGATTTCTGGCCCGGGCGGGTGCATATCGGCTGGGGCCGATGCCGGAACGCGGAGGCCGGCAGCTCGCATTTCTTCGATGCGGGCGTCCAACCATCTGAGATGAGCAGCGACCTGCGCCCGCTGCTGCTCCCAATCTGCAAGATGAGGGTCTTCGTCTTCCTCGGGAGGTTGTTGGGCCTGTTGCTCCGGATTGTGCATAAAAAAACCGCCCGAACATTTTACTGTCGGGCGGTGGAAAATTTCAAAGGCAATCTAAATGGACGCGAGGAGTTTCAAGCGGGTACCACGATGTGCACGCGGCGCTTCTCCGCTTCCCACTTTACGCGCCCGTCTTCGAGGGCGAAGAGGGTGTGATCGCGCCCCATGCCGACATTGCGACCGGCATGGAAACGGGTGCCTCGCTGACGCACGAGGATGCCGCCCGCGAGGACTTCCTGGCCGTCGTAGCGTTTCACTCCGAGGCGCTTTGCATTGCTGTCGCGACCGTTGCGACTGGTTCCCTGACCTTTTTTGTGTGCCATGGCAGATGATTTCCTTTCTTAAAGTATGTTATGGGGCTTACGCTTGGATACTCTGGATTCGGATCACGGAGAGCTCCTGGCGGTGGCCGCGTTTGTTGCGGTAGCCCTTGCGGCGTTTTTTCTTGAGAATCACCACTTTGGCGCCGCGTTTGTTTTCGAGGATCGTGGCCTCGACGCGCGCGCCCTCCACGGTGGGCGTGCCGAACTGCATCGACTCACCGGCGCCCACGGCGAGGACTGAGTCAATCGTCACGGTATCCCCGCTTTGAGTGTCTTTAAAACGATTTACGAAGAGGACGTCGCCCTCTTGGACGGTGAACTGCCGACCTTGCGTCTGGATGACTGCTTTCATGAGAAAAAACGATGAGATAAAGGGCACACGCGGGACATGCGCAAGCTAGAAATGTTATACTTTGAAAAGAAAAACCGCCCGGCTGCGGGGAGCCGGACGGTTTAGGAGGGGGGGGAGAAAAATTACAATCCTGAGGGAGACGGGTTGTTCGAGTCTGAGTCAAACTCCAAGTCATTGAGCTCAGGGATCGCCACCGGCAGGCTGGAGGAGCCCTGCTCCGCACCTTGGTTGATCGCGCTGTCGAGCACACTGCTGTTCAGGGTGGGAACAGCACTGGCCACAGCGTTGCGAATGCTGGGAGCTTGGCTCGGGGCGGCCGTTGCAGCAGCGCGGGCAATGGCACCGGCAGCCCCCGGGTTGTTCAGAGCGGCTTTCCCGGCAATGTCAGCAGCCTGGTCAGGGAAGACACGAGAAGTCTCGTAAACCAGTGCGACAGCAGCTTCCGGCTTGCAACCAACGGCCACGGCGACGATGTCACCGACACGGTCCGGGTTGGCCCGGGCGAGGGCCATGACGGCTTGCACAATGCGCCGGGTGTTCACGTTTTCGCAGTTTGTGCCAAGCTCGGCCTCAATGGCGGCGAGAATTTCGTCCGCGCCAGCTTCCGGAGAAAGCTGCGTGGCGGCTGAAAGGGAACTCAACGAGAAGGCGAGGCCAGCGATAACGAGAGAAAAAAGTTGAAGGAATTTCATAGCGGATGGTTTTTGATTAGGAAAAGATCGTCTTAAAGGTGGATCAGTCTCCCTCCATTGGCAATCTCTTTTTTTGCTTTGGTGGTGGGCTGGGTACGATCGTCCAAGCTGCCACGTTTAGTGAGAGCCTTTCTCAGTGCCGTTTCACCGCAACCGCGACCATTGCTAGATCAGCCCCGCCCTCTGGCGCAACCGGTTGGGCCTTCCTCCCTCTCTGATAGCCCAGCCAACCATTGGCCGCACAGAAACTCTCCACCCAAGTAACCGACCCTACAACCCAGCCCTCGCTGAAAGCGCGAATTCTCGCGAGAAGTCCCGATCCTTCGGGCAAAACAGTGTTTGCTGCATTCTTACCCTCCGCCTCACCGGAAGGCCTCTGCTCGCCTCGCCCACGAGGCCGCGTTCCCGGCCCCATCCGGCTGCACAATCGCGCCCGGTAGCGTTCGTGCCATTTCGTCGTCCAGGTCGTCCCGCCCTCGATCCGGGCAATCCCCCGCCGCGCGGCGGGGCCACCCGCGCACGCTTCCCCGAATCCGCTGAATCCATAGCCGCCCGGGTCCTCGACCAGGCCCGCCCGCACCGGATTCAAGTCGATATACGCCGCCACCATCCTTTGCGCCGCCGTATCCGCCTCCACGATGACAC
>JAFIGE010000155.1 GCA_020831585.1 Opitutales bacterium
GGTGTCCGCTCGATCCACGCCCTTTCCCAGTAATTCCGCCCCAAACCCCATCCCCGCCAACCGCTGCAACAGCGGGTACTCGTCCAGTTTTCCCTTTCCCACAGCCTCCCCGTATCCGCAGAACCGGTAATCCTTCGGATCCTCCACCAGTCCCGCCCGCACCGCATTCAAATCGATATACGCCCCCACCATCGCCAGCGCCTCCCGTGAGCTCTCCACCAGCACGCTTCGGAACGGCCCATCCCAGAGCGTCCCCTTCCTTTCATTCAAACGGTTATACCCGATAGAAAATCGCTGCTTCAGCACCTTCACAAACATCGCCAAACTCCCCATGCGCCTAAGCAGCAAATCCCGCATATAGGCCCGGGTAGCTCCACCCTCCGCCAGCGCCCCCTCCACCATCGTCAATGTCAGCGGCTGCCCCGGACGCACCTTGCCTCCATACAGAAATCCGGCCCGCCGGATCAGCTCCGCATCCGACAGCTCCCCCACCTCTCCCGGCACCTCCACCAAAAGGTGGAAGTGGTTGTCCAGGATACAGTAGGTCAGCAGCTCCACCCCACAAAACGCCGCCACCCGGCCGATCAGGTCCCGCATCCGCTCCTTCTCCACCGCTCCCAGCAAAAAATCCTGCCCGCACGTCCGGCTCACCACATGGTAAACCGCCGCCCTTCCCGGCTTCGCCAAAACCCGCGGCCTCCTCCTCCCCTTCTTCGGCAAAAGTCCCTTCGCAAACCCAATCGCCACTGTATCTTCCATGCGCCCAGTTAGATGACAGCACCAAATGACTGTCAATATTATTTTTCAAAACAAATTATTGACGAGCCCCTGTGCGCCGAGATCGGCGGGTGTCGAGTCGTGACGGAATCAGTTTTTTCAGTTTTTCGCGGGGCTGGGGTCGTCCGCCGTCTCCGTGCTGGCTTTCTGGTGGTCTTTCGCAATGAGCATGTAGATGGAGGGGAGGACGAAGAGGGTGAAGAACGTGCCGATGAGCATGCCGGTGACGAGGACGAGGCCGATGCTGTTGCGTGCGGCGGCCCCGGCACCGGTGACGAAAACGAGCGGAAGAAGGCCGAAGACGGTCGCCATGGAGGTCATGAGGACGGGACGCAGCCGGATACGGGCGGCTTGCTGGATGGCTTCGAGTTTGCTCCGGCCCTCCAATTGCAGGACGTTGGCAAACTGCACCACGAGGATGCCGTTTTTGGCAATCAGCCCGACGAGGGTGACCAGGCCGATTTGCGAGTAAATGTTGAGCGTGGTCGTGAACGGGTCCGTCCACGAACTCAGGTTTGGGTTGGGCATTTTGAGGAAGGTGACGATCAAGGCCCCGAACATGGCCATGGGCGCGGATCCGAAAAGAATGATAAATGGATCTCGAAAGGAGTTGAACTGTGCCGCGAGGACGAGGAAGATGAGGATGGCGGCGAGGAGAAAGGTGAAGAGGAAACGGTCGCCCTCCTGGCGCAGTTGGCGCGACTCGCCCGTGTAATCAATCACGTAGGCGGCCGGGAGGATGGCCGCCGCTTCCGTTTCGAGGAAGGTCAGCGCCTCGTCGAGGGGGCGGATGGCCACGCCGCGCAGTTGCACCGCGTTGAGTTGCTGGAAGCGGTTGAGGGAGCGGGGCTGGGCGGTTGTTTCGAGGTGGGCGATGGAACGCAGGGGGAGCAGTTCGCCGGTCGGGAGGGTGAGGAAGATGTCGAGGGCCTGGTCCGGGTTAAGGCGGGAGATGCGCTCAATCTGCGGGATCACGCGGTAGCTGCGACCGGCGATGCTGAAGCGGTTGACAAAATTACCGCCGATCATGGCGGTCACTTCCTGGCCCACGGAGGCCATGTTCAGGCCGAGGGAGGCGACCTTGTCGCGGTCGAAGACGAGGCGGGTTTGCGGGAGATCGATGGTTGTGTCGATGAGCGGCGGGAAGGCGAACAGCCCGCTGCGGGCGGCGGCGCGTTGCAAAATCTCGGCAAAGGCGAGGATTTCCTCCGGTTCGGCGGTGGAGGAAATGACAAACTCCACCGGAAACGTTCCGCCTCCGGGCAAGGCGGGCGGAAGGACGGGGAACTTGCGAATGGAGGGGAGCTCGGCCAGGCCCGCCTGCACTTCCGGTTGGATCTGAAAGATGCTCCGGTCCCGCTCGCCCCATGGGCGCACCACGAGCCCGCCGAATCCGCCCGTGGGGAAGGTGATCTGGAAGGTATAGTCCATCTCGGGCACGGACTGGAAGACCTCGAAGGCGGCGCGGGTGGCGGCGGCAGTGGTCTCCAGGCTGTTGTTGGCCGGGGCGTCGACGATGCCGAAGAGCACTCCCTGATCCTCCGTGGGGGCCAACTCCGTGGGCGACATCCGGTACATGAGAATGGCGAGCAGGGAGATGCCGATCCAGATAACATACATCGCCGGGCGGAATTGCAGGGTGTGGTCGAGGACCTTCCCGTAGAGTTCGCGGAAGCGCATGAAGTCGCGGTCAATGCGCGCGCTGAAGCGGCTCTTGCGCCCGGACGGGGGCAGCAGGAGCGAGCACATCATGGGGGAGAGGGTGAGGGCGACGATTCCGGAAATCACACAGGCTCCCGCAAGCGCGAGGGCGAACTCGCGGAAGAGCGACCCCGTGAGGCCCCCCTGCAGTCCGATGGGCGCGTAAACCGCGATGAGGGTGATGCTCATGGCGATGATCGGGCCGACCAACTCCCGCGCGCCGCGAAGGGCCGCATCAAAAGGTTTCATGCCATGCCGGACATGGCGTTCCACGTTTTCCAGCACCACAATCCCGTCATCCACGACCAAGCCCACCGCGAGGACGATGGCGAGGAGGGTGAGCAGGTTGATCGTGAAACCCATCACCTGCATGAGGAAAAACGCCCCGATGAGCGCAATCGGGATGACCACGATGGGCACGAGGACGGCGCGCAGTGAACCGATGAAGAAGAAAATGACGAGAATAACGATGCCGAGCGTGATGAGGAGGGTGCGCACGACCTCGCGGATGGCATCGTTGATGTATTCGGTGGCATCGAAGGCGACGGCGGCCTTCATGCCGGGCGGGAGGTCTTCCTGGAGGGTTTCCATTTCCCGCGTGACGGCTGCGATGACATCAATGGCGTTGGAGTTGGGCAGCACCCACACGCCCATGAAAACGGCATTCTGCCCCGAGAAGGCGACCTCCGTCTCGGCGGATTCGGAGCCGAGGACGACATGGGCGATGTCGCGCAAACGCACGAAGGCCCCCCCGTCTTTGAGGATGACGAGGTTCTCGAATTCCTCCACCGAAGTGAGGTCGGTGTTGGTGGAGAGGTTGACGGAGACCATGGCACCCTGCGTGCTGCCGGGGGCGGCGAGGAAGTTGTTTTCGGCGAGGGCGCGGCGCACTTGGGCGGGGCTCACTTGGCGCGCCGCCATCCGCTCTGGATCGAGCCAGATTCGCATGGCGAAGGTGCGCCCGCCGAGGATTTCTGCCCGCTGCACACCGGGAATGGCGGTGAGGCGCGGCTGAACGACGCGCACGAGAAAGTCCGTGATCTCATTCGGTTCGAGGCCTTCGCCGGCGAAGCTCAGGTAGGCGCTGGCAAACTGGGAGTCCGCCGCCTCGATATTGATCGTGGGCACTTCCGCTTCCGGGGGGAGGTCGTTGCGCACCTGGTCGACTTTGGAGCTGATCTCGGCGAGGGCCTTCGTGGCGTCCTGATCGAGCCGGAGGCGGGCGGTGATGGTGGACAAGCCCTGCGCGCTCTGCGACTGGATGAAATCAATGCCGTCGGCTGCCGCGATGGCGCGCTCCAGCGGGACGGTGATGAAGCCCCGCACGAGTTCGGCGTCGGCTCCTATATAGACGGTCGTCACGGTGATAGCGGCATTTTCGCTGCGAGGGTATTGCCGCACATTCAGGGAGAAGAGTGCCTGTAAACCGGCGATCACAATGATCAGGCTGACCACTGTCGCCAGCACGGGCCGGCGGATAAAGACGTCTGTCAGATACATGACGCGGATCAGCGGTTAATGGGCGTGGGCGTGAGTGAGGGCTCGACCGTTCCGCGGTCGCTGTGGCGCACAAAGGAACCGTCGCGCAGCTTGAAAACCCCGGAAGCCACGACCTCCTCCCGACCGCTCAAGCCCTCGGTGATTTCCACAAAGTCGCCGCGCGTCTCGCCCAGGCGGACAAGGCGTTGGTGGGCGCGCTGCATCCCGGCGTGCTCTTCGGAAGGCTGCACGACAAAGACGGCGTTGCCAAAAGTGGCGAAGCGAATGGCCGTTTGCGGCACCATCACGATATCGCGGATCTCGTCCGGCAGAAGCTCCGCACGCACAAACATGCCCGGCTTGAGCTTGTCGTCCTCATTGTCGACCGTGGCCTGAATGGCGAACGTGCGGGAGCGCTCGCGGATCTCCGGCTCGAGCGCGGTGACCACTCCCTCGAAGGTGTCGTCGGGCCAGGCATCGGTCGTGATGCGCACACGCATACCCTGGCGCACCCGGAACAACTGGTTTTGCGGCAAATCAAAATCGACCCGGAGCGGATGCGAGGCTTGCAGCGAGACGATTTCCTGCCCGCGGTTCAGAAACTGCCCCACGCTCAGCCGTTGGATACCCAGCACGCCGGAGAAGGGCGCGCGCACGATCCTCTGGTCGATCTGGGCGTTGATGTTGGCCACCTGCGCCTGTGCCTGGGCATAGTTGGCCTCCGCCGCATCGAGTTCCGCCTGGGAAATGGTCTGCCGTTCCAGCAGATCGCGCGAGCGCCGCACAGTGATGCCGGCAAGGCGGGCGGCGGCCTCGGCCATGGCCAGTTGGGCTTGCTCGACATCGGCGTTGATGCGCAGAAGAATGTCGCCTTTCTCCACCGGCGCTCCCGGTGTGAAGAGAATTTCCTCAATGCGGCCATCCGCCTCCGCACGGAGGGTGGTGCCCTGAATCGCGGAGACCGAACCAATCGTGCGGATAACCTCCTCCCAGCGGTCGGTTTGCACGGAGCGGATCTCCACAGTCTCCGGTGGCGGTCCCCCGGCGGCGGCTCCTGACTGGATGAGCAGCCGGATGTTGCTGGCATACACCAAGCCGAGGACCAAGACGATCCCCAGCAGAGTGAGCAGGGCGAAGAAGATTCGAAGTTTCATAAAGATGGCGAAGGTGCGGAAGTTTCCTTACTTCCGAGGGATTGGCAAACGTGCAGTCCAGATCCCGGAGGAAAGCGCATCGAACGCATGGTCGACTCAGTCGAGCGGGGGGCGAACCGCAGAACCGGGGACTGCGGACTCGTCTTTACTCACCCGAGGGGGGAAACGGACCGGGGCGCGGCATCGGGCGGGTATTCGAGGAGTTTGATTTTCTCGTGCTTACCCTCAAAGTAACGGAGGTTCCAGTCGTCTTCAAAAAGGAGGACCGAACGGTCGCTGTCGTCGACAACATGGATGGCTCCAGACAGAAAAAGGTCGTCCAGCAGCGCGGGATTTACCTCCGGGGCGAGCCAGCGGGTAACGCTCCAGGAGGCGGGTTCGAGGCGACAGGGAGCACGGTATTCGCTTTCGAGACGGTAGCGGACGACATCGAACTGGAGGGGACCGACCGCTCCGAGCAGAGGGATGCTTTGTCCGGTGTCGAGGCGATGGAAGCGCTGAATGACCTTTTCCTGCAGGAGCTGGTCGAGACCGGCGCGGAATCGTTTGAAGTTTTGCGTGTCCTCGTTGTGCAGGAAGGCGAAGCACTCGGGGGGAAAGCGCGGCAGTTCATTGAACACGATCGCCCGGTCTTCGGTGAGGGTATCCCCCAGGCCGATCTCGGCATGACCGGCAATACCGATGACGTCGCCCGGCCAAGCCTCCTCCTGCGTCTCGCGTTCGCGCCCGAAGAGGCGGTGGGAGAAGGATAGACGGATTTTTTTGCCCGAGGGCATGAGCGTGGCCTGCATATCCCTTTGAAAGCGTCCCGAGCAGATGCGCACGAAGGCGATGCGATCGCGGTGCTGGGGGTCCATGTTCGCCTGGATCTTGAAGACGAAACCCGAAAATGAAGGGTCCTCCGGGCGGACCATGCGTTCATCAATCCGGCGCGCAATGGGAGCGGGGGCCATTTCCAAAAAACCGTCCAGAAGGAGCTGGATACCGAAATTGTTGAGAGCGCTACCGAAGAAAACGGGCGTCAGTTCTCCGGCGAGAACCCGGTCCACGGAAAAATCGGCCCCGGCCATATCGAGCATGGAGAGTTCTTCTTCCAGGCGGGCAGCCCCTTCGGCTCCGAGTTTCTTCGTGATCAGCGGATCGGTGATCGAGCCAACTTCTTCCGGGGCCCGGTAACGCCCGCCAACCACTCGCTCAAAGAAGTGCGCCTCGGTTTTTTGCCGGTCATAGACACCCACAAACTCCGGGGCCATGCCCATGGGCCAGTTGATGGGGTAGGCGGAGATACCGAGGACCTCTTCGATTTCATCAAGGAGCGCGAGCGGCTCTTTGCCGGGGCGGTCGCATTTGTTGACGAAGGTGAAAATGGGAATACCCCGCATTCTGCAGACGGCGAAGAGCTTGCGCGTCTGTGTCTCGATTCCCTTGGCTGTGTCCACGACCATGATGGCGGCATCAACGGCGGTGAGCACGCGGTAGGTGTCCTCCGAGAAATCCTCGTGACCGGGCGTATCAAGGAGGTTCACGACGTAGTCGCGATACTCAAACTGGAGCACGGTTGAACTCACTGAAATGCCCCGCTTGCGCTCCAGCTCCATCCAGTCCGAGGCCGTTGCACGGTCACGGCGTTTTCCTGTGACAGCCCCCGCGAGCTGCACGGCACCGCCGTAGAGAAGGAATTTTTCCGTCAGGGTGGTCTTGCCCGCGTCAGGGTGGGAGATGATGGCGAAAGTGCGCCGCCGCTTGATTTCCGAATGCATAAAGGTGGGGGATTAAAGGCGGTTTTTCCTGGCTGGCAACCTTGCGTATGTTGCAGAGGAGGATGGCAAGGCGGCCTTGCTTGCCGCAGTCGGCGTGATTCGCCGGTCAGTTTTGGGCGAAGGGAAAACGTGGGATTGTGTGTTCTCCCGATGTCTCAGTGGCCACTTGCTTCGACCTCCGATTGCGCGCATACGCATCAGAGTCTCCGCGATCTCTCCGGCCTATGGAACAAAAACTCCCCGGTCGTCTAACCGGGGAGTTTGCAAAGGATCGGGCGCACCAAAGCGCTTTTCTGATTCTTAGTCCGCAATTCAAACGGTCAGCGGTGCCGAAGCCTGATAAGCATGAGGGCGAAGATCCCGAGGACGGCGGCATAGACGCGCGGCTCGGGAATGGCAATCAGCCCCAGGTCGTCGATACTGCCGAAGGCGCGGTTGTTATTTCCGCGGTGCCACAGATGCAGGCCGGTGATGAAGAGCCCGCCGGGCGCTTCAAAGCCAACAAAAACATCATATTCACCGGCGGGCCGCTGAAGCAGGAACTGCTGGGAAAGGGCGGTCGAACCGTCGGAAAAGGTCGCTTGAGCATAGAGAATGGGGCTGCGATCACCCCCATTGTCGAACCACTGGAAGTTGTCGCGCCCGAGGTAAGAGAGACCGACCGCGACCAATTGATCAGCGGCGGAAAAGGTCATATCCCAGGATGTGGCTCCGCCGAGGGCGGTTTCGCCGGAGGCGGGCAGGCGTTGAGCCGGATCACGGTTAAACTCAAAATACCATTGACCATCGACATTGTCATCTGTGGCGGAGGGTGTGCCCGGGCCGTCGATTGTCCCGCGATTTCCAATGCCGCCTGCCTCAATGATCCACTGGCTCCCAGATTGGCTATGAGGTTTTGCGCGCGCAAATTTGTCAGGGGCGTGGGACCGGCGTTCCGCTCGCCGATGTTGGCGATGGTTGTGTCCGATCCCGTGCTCACCACGAAGTTGTCTTCAAAGTTGATCACGCCGCCGTGATTATTGGCGAAGGCCGTCGCCACGCGGGTCATGAAGTCGGCTGCCGTGATGGTGTTGCCGGCGGCTTCGAAATTGATCGGATTATCGGGTGTGAAGGCTCCCGTGGTGTTGAAGGTGACGGCTGTGCGGACAAAGTCGAAGTCATCGGAGAAGAGACTTTGTGCCGAGAGAGTCGCCGGGACCGAGAGTGCAAGAGAGAATGCAAGAATCTTTGGAAGTGGTTCTTTCATGGGTTGGTTCAGGGGAGGTATGTAGTAACAGAAACTCGGCTTCGGCTTTCTTGGCCATCCGAGTATTAGGAATCTTTCAGGCCTCCAGTAGGGGAAGTCAAGCAAAGATGTGGAAGTGATTCGCCAAGAAGCAGTACGTCAGCACCTCCATGCCTGCGAAGGCTGCCTGCGAGCGCATGATATGGCGCATGGCCCGCATCGCCTCCTCATCCATCAGCCGCCCTTTCTGGACAACCCTCGAAATAAGGCGGTGGCACGCCAAACGCGGATGCCGTAACCGCCGGCAGAAATTTCTACTCATTTAGCCCTCCAAAGAAAAGGCCCCGGGAATATCAACGTAAATGATCTGAACAACTAAGCATGCTGAAATGCCGGATCTTGGCGATGGTGTTTACTGTGGATTTATGGGAGGGCGCGACAGGTGTTGTTTTGGCACTGTATCCGATTGTCCCGGATGAGCTGGTCGAGGGCGGCACCGACAATTTCGGCGGCTTTGCCGGAGAGCATTTGTCCCCCGAAGAGTTTTACGGTCTCGCGAAGGAGGTCTTCGCGCGGGCAACTGAGGTAGTGGCCGATGAGGTCGAGAAGCGCGTTTTGCACCTCGGGCAGGGGGATTTCGTCGATCTTGCGCTTGAGCGGGGTATCTTCGGCGGGGACGCGGTAGATGGTGAAGGTCTCCGGCGCGGCATCCGGCGGCCAATGAATGGGTTCCATGCTTCCGGCGGGCGGGGTCGGTGCGGTGGGGGCGCAGTCTTCGAGGATGGCGCGGATACGTTTGCCGAGGCTTTTGAAGCCCCACTCGGCGCAGACGCGCTGGAAGAGGACGGACTCGAGGAGGGGGCCTTCGTGGGCGATGATGCGTTCCATCTGCTGACGGATGCGGCGGCGGGTTTCGGGGAGATAAAAGGCTTCGGGGGGGGCATGTGGTTGGGGATCCGGTGCGGGATGGGGGGCGCGCCGGGTGTTCCGGGGTGTTGGGGGGCGCGGCCCGGCGGATATAGGCTCGGGCGGCGGAGGGGTGGGCGCTGCCGGAGGAGGCGGGGGAGGGATTTCATCGTCGTCGGGGGAAAAGGCCTCGGCTTCTTCGCGGACGCGCTCGAGGAGGAGGGCGGCGGCTCTGTCGAAGTCGCGCCACCAGTCGGTGGACCAGATACGGTGAATCTTCCAGCCGAGGCCTTCGAGGACACTTTGGCGAAGGCGGTCGCGGTCGCGCGCGGTGGCTGTGCGGTGGTAGGTGGCACCGTCGCACTCGATGCCGAGAAGGTAGCGCCCGGGATAGCCGGGGGCGACGACGGCGAGGTCGATTCGGTAGCCGGAACAGCCGACCTGGGTGTGGATGTCGTAGCCGTTTTCGCGCAGAAAGGCGGCGACCTCGGATTCGAAGAGGCTGTCGAACTCATCCGTGTGCGCGGCCTGGAGGGCGGCGGCGAGGGCACGGGGGCCGCGCTCGGCGTATTCGAGGTAGGCCTTGAGGTGCTCGACGCCTTTGGCGCGGGTGCGGGAGAGGTCGATCTGATCGGGGCGGAGGGTCGAGAAGACGACGATCTCGCGGCGCGCCCGGGTGACAGCAACGTTGAGGCGGCGCTCACCGCCCGCTCGGTTGAGGGGGCCGAAGTTCATGGAGACGCGACCGGCTGCGTCGGGACCGTAGCAGACGGAGAAAAAGATCACATCGCGTTCGTCGCCTTGGACGTTTTCGAGGTTTTTCACGAAGACCGGTTCGGGCTGGTCGTCGCTGAAGCCACTCTCAATCTCGGGAAAGTCGCTTCGCGCCTTGTCGAGGAGGTCGAGAATGAGGGTTTGCTGCGCCTGACTGAAGGTGACGATGCCGATGGAGGCGCGCGCCCGCACGGGGTCGCACAGGCGAGCGATGACTCCGGAGACGATGGTCTCGGCCTCGGCGGTGTTGGTGCGGCTCTTCCCCTTGTCGTAGTGGCCGTGGGGCACGGGGACGAAGCGGATGCCGGGGCAGTCGGCCTGGGGCGCGGGAAAGGTGAGAAGGCGGTTGTCGTAGTAGTGGTGGTTGCTGAAGGCGATGAGGCCCTCACGGCGGCTGCGGTAGTGCCAACGCAGGTAGTAGGTGCTGAGGCCGGAGCCGAGGCACTCGTCGAGGATGCTCTCCAGGTCGGTGATGGAACCATCGTCGATGGCATCTTCATCGCTTTCCACGCGCCCGAAGAAGTTGGTCGGGGGCAACTGCCGGGGATCGCCGACGATGACGGCTTGGCACCCGCGGGCAATGGCCCCGATGGCATCCCACACGGGTATTTGGGAGGCTTCGTCGAAGACGACGAGGTCGAAGGGTTCGCGCCCGGCGTCAAGGTATTGGGCGACAGAGAGCGGACTCATGAGGAAACAGGGCTTAAGACGCCCGGTCACATGCGGTGTCTCGGCGAGGAGGCGGCGCACGGGGAGGTGGCCGCGTTTCTTCGTGCGCTCACGCTGGAGAATGCCGATTTCGCTCGCGGGCGGACAGTTTTCGCGGCGGGCTCCGGGGAGCTGGGCGGCGAGGCGGGCGGCCACGGCGTGTGCGGTGAGGCGGGTGAAGGCGGCGTCGATCGTATTGAATCGCTGGATACGGTCGGCATGTTCATCGCCCCAGAACTCGCGCAGGGTGGGGGAGCGCTGGATGAGGTGGCGGACAAACTGGTGCCGGTAGGCGTGTTCGAAGGTGGGGCGGAGATCACCGAGGGCGAGGCAACCGTCGTCGAACTGTTGGAGAAGAGGCGCGAGGCCGAGGCGCTCCGCTTCCTGGCGGCTCTTCTGCCAGCGGCACCAGCTTTGGAAGTCGCGGCGATGGGAGAGGAAGTGGTCGGCGAGGCCGCGCCACTGGTCGAGCCAGCCGCCGGGGGGCAGGGCGGCGGCATCCACGCGGATGGTTTCTTTGAAGGCGTTGGCGCGGGCGTTGAGTTCTTGCCACCTCGCGGCCAGGTCGGCGATGCGGGTGTGCAGGGGGCTGCCTTGGGCAAGGAGGTCGGCGGCGGCGAGGAGGCGGGCGGCGGCGGCCCGCGTCTCGTTTAGACGACGCGGATCGTCGCCCGCGAGCCCGAGGATGTGGCCGTGGAGGGTATCACCCCAGCGGAGGAGATTTTCGAGAGCTTCCCAATCGTCTTCGCCGTCCTTCCAACGGTCGCCGAGACGGGCGGCCATCTGCGGGGCGTGGCTCTCGACGAGGGCGTGGGTCTCCTGGAGAATAGCGGCTGTTTGGAGGAAGGCGACCGCCTCTTGGTTGCGAAAGCGGGTAGCCTTGGGAAGGCGCGCCGCGCGGATAGGTTTCAGTTGTATCCACAAGCGGATACTTTCAAAAAAACCTCCTTTGCTGGAGCGCGCGTGGGCGGCGCGCAGGGCGGGGAGGTCGAGAGCGAGGACTTTGGTGAGATCGAAGCCCGGGAGATGGGCGCGCGCATGGTCGCGTCGCCGTCCGGCGTGGAGGACCTCGTCGGCGCAAGTGCGGAAGCCCGTCCAGTCGCTGCCTTCGACGAAGGCGGTGGGGAGGGCGGGGGCGTCGAGGAGGGTATGCAGCAAAGCAACGGCTTCCCGCCAGAAGGCATGGGGGGTG